>JAICLG010000110.1 GCA_025927515.1 Hyphomicrobium sp. | reverse complement strand
TCGGAAATTTGCCGCTTCCGGTCGTTGGGTTGATAGCAATCCGGAAGATGCACGATGCGTTCGGAAAAATCCGGCTGGTGCTCCATCGGAGCGACGACGGCGTCGGCCACAATGTAATCGACGGTATCCATGCCCATCGTACAGGGGTAACCGAGGTAATTCACCTGTATCGGAGCCGGCCTGTAGGTCAGGATTTCAGGACGGCCGTCGCGTGTGTAGCCCTTGAGGTCGACGAGAATATCGATGCGATCGGCGTGAATAGCCTCAGCCGTGGCGCGATCGGTCATATTGCCGATAGGGACATAGCGATCGAACGACGCGACGATGCGACGGCGCAGATCGGAGTTATCCTCGGGGCTAAAGCAATAACCGAACAGTTCGAAGCGACCGCGGTCCATTTGTTCGAGAACCTCGACGAGCAAAAGCGCCGTCGCGTGATTGAAGAAGTCGGAAGAAAGAAAGCCGATCCGGATGCGGCTGCCGCGACCCAAGGCGTTGCCATGAGATTTAAATCTCAACGTCTCCGGAACAGCCAACATCGCGGCGTGACGCCGCCCTGCCTCGAGTTGATCGGCGCGGGTGGAGGGCAGTGAAATGAACTGGAACGGCGCAACGCGTGTCTGCCGCGCACGAAAGAGATCGAGACAGTCACGCTCTTCCTTATCGATCCCGTCCCAATCGCAGAGGATGCGCCGCAAGTTGACCAACTCAAAGCGATTGACGATCGAGTCCGGGGCGCACTCGACGGCCTTCATGAATGCGGCACGCGCCTCCTCGAAGCGCTCGCGCTGCTTGAATGTTACAGCCAAGTTGTAGTGGGCTATGGCGAGTGACGGATCGAGTTCGATCGCCTGCTGAAAGGCCTGGATCGCGCCGTCGTACATCCCCATGCCGCGCAGCAAGTTGCCGACGTTGGCATAAGCTTCTGCCCGGTCCGGCTCGATCGCGAGCCCGGCCTGGTAGCTCGCCAACGCTTCCTCCTTGCGGCCGAGGCTTTCGAATGCCAGTGCCATGTTCAACATCGCGTCGGCCTGTGCCGGGTCGGCGATAGCCGCCCGGCTGTACACCTCGATGGCTTCGTCGAAGCGCCATTGCGTGCGCAGATGCGTTCCCAAATCGTTGAGGCTTTTGGCAAGCTCTGCCGGTGTCGCGGCACGCGCTGCGAGGGCGGCCTCTGCGTCCTTTGGCGAACTCGAGATCGCAAGGATGCGTTGTTCGAGCCTCAATGCCTCCGGAAGTGCCGGATCAATCGCGAGAGCGCGACGGCAGTGCGCCAGCGCCTCCTCAATGTTACCGGTCCGCACCATCAATTCGGAGAGACGCGACAGGACAAGTGGCTGCTCGGGCTTGAGCCGTAACGACGTCAGATAGGCTTCCGCGGCTTCGGCGTCGTTTTGCGCGGCCCGCAGCAGATTGCCCAACACTTCGAATGCGGCGGAGTTCTCGGGTTGCAGCGCGACGCATCGGCGGCAGGCTTCGATCGCTTCCGCCGAACGCTTCAATTCGCCGAGAACGATAGCGAGATTCAACCAAGCCTGATGATAGGCTGGATCGTAGGCCAGGCTTTGATGCAGGTAATCGACGGCGCGATCGCCGTCGTTGCATTTATAGGCGATCAATCCGAGGTGATGCAGGGTCGGGGCGTGACGCGGCAATTTTGCCAGCACGCGGCGGTGCGCAGCTTCTGACTTGAGCCATTCGCCCGCCTGCAAATATGTGACCGCCTCGCGAAAGTCGCGGGCCGCCACGGGATCCAGCTGTTGCGGCGCGGTGCGCGTCGCGAGCGCACGCCGTCGCTCTTTGCGATTCATCGGTCACTCGAATAGGTGCCTGGCGGCACGATCGAGCCCAGTCATGACTCGCGCAACCTGCGCGGAGCTTGCACGGCGGGGCTGCCGACGAGCCCCTTCTCGATGTTTTGGAAACGGCCGAGGCAGCGGACTACCGCTGCCTCTACTCTGGTTATTCAGCCGGATGGAGGTCCGGTTCGGCCGAGCGACGGCGGCCGAGTCCCGCAAGCCAACGGCAGATCACGTAGAAGACCGGGGTGAAGATCAAGCCGAATACGGTCACGCCGATCATTCCCGAGAACACTGCCGTACCGAGCGCCTGCCGAAGCTCGGACCCGGCGCCCACCGCCCACACCAGCGGCACGACGCCGAGAATGAACGCCAGTGAGGTCATCAGAATCGGCCGCATTCTGAGCCGCGCCGATTCCGTCGCCGCAGCATACCGGTCGCGTCCCTGACTTTCGAGTTGCTCAGCAAATTCGACGATCAAAATAGCGTTCTTCGCGGCGAGACCAATCAAGACGATGAATCCGACCTGGGTCAGAATATTGTTGTCCATACCGCGGATGATGACGCCGCTGATCGACGCGATGAGACTCATCGGCACGATCAGAATGACGGCAAGCGGCAGCGTCAGGCTTTCGAACTGTGCGGCAAGCACCAGGAACACGAAGGCCACGCCAAGCGCGAACGCAAAGACCGCCGTATTGCCTGCCTTGATCTGCTGATAGGCCAGATCGGTCCAGTCGTAGCTGAATCCACGAGGCAAGGTTTCCGCCGCGAGTTTCTGCATCGTGTCGATGGCCTGACCCTGCGAATAGCCCGGCGCCGCCGAGCCGTCCAACTCGGCTGCAGGGTAGAGATTATAGCGCGGGACGCGAGATGGACCGGAGACATCCCGGATGGTCGTGAAGGACCCAAGCGGCACGGCGTCGCCATTGGAATTGCGCACGCGGATATTGAGAGCGTCCTTGGCTTTCATGCGGAAAGCGCTGTCGGCCTGCGCGGTCACGCGGAACGTCCGGCCGAGAATGTTGAAGTCGTTGACGTAGATCGAGCCGAGATACGCCTGGAGCGCGGAGAAGACGTCCGGAATGTTTATTCCGAGCATCTGCGCTTTGACGCGATCGATGTCGAGGTAGAGTTCCGGCGTCGATGTTTCAAAGAGCGAAAACACCTGCCTGACCACCGGCGATTGCGCCGCTTTCGCCATCATCGCGTTGACGGCGCTTTGCAATGCTGCGGAGCCGGCCCCCGAACGATCCTCGACCATCATGCGAAAGCCGCCGGCATTACCGAGACCGCGCACGGGAGGCGGAGCAACGACGAGAACCAAACCGTCCTGGATCACCGAAAACTTTTTGAGCAGCGTGGCCTGAATGGCCTTCGCCGACATGCTTGGATCGTTCTCTCGTACTTCGAAGGGCTTCAGGACGATAAACACGGCGCCGGCATTGGATGCGTTGACGCGCGTCGCGCCCGAGAAGCCGACGAGATTCACGGCATGAGCAACGCCCGGAACCTTGAGCGCCATGTCGACGATTCGCTGACTGACGGCGTCGGTGCGCTGGAGAGATGCAGCAGGCGGCAACTGGATGACCGTGATCAGATAGCCGCCGTCCTGATCGGGAATGAATCCGACGGGCGTCTTGCGAAACTCGTTCAAGCCGAAGCCAATGAGGCCGACGTAGGCAATGAGCATGATCAACGAGAAGCGAACGATCTTGCCAACGAACCAGCCATAGCCGCGCGAAAGCTTATCAAAGCTCCAGTTGAATACCCCGAAGAACGCGTGGATCGGCCGCATCAGCAGGCTGCCGCCGTGCTGTTCCGAGTGAGGTTTCAGCAGCAGCGCGCACAACGCCGGTGAGAGCGTCAGCGAGATGATCAGCGAAATGATCGTGGCGCCGGCGATCGTTAACGCGAACTGGCGATAGAACTGGCCGGAGATTCCGGTGATGAAGGCCGACGGAACGAAAACAGCGGTCAACACGAGCGCGATCGCGATCAGGGCCGTGCCGACTTCCTCCATCGTGCGGTAGGACGCTTCGCGTGGACTGAGGCCGTTGGCGATATTTCGTTCGACGTTTTCGACGACGACGATCGCGTCGTCGACAACGATGCCGATCGCGAGCACCAATCCGAACAGAGAGAGGTTGTTCAGCGAGAACCCGAAAATCGCCATGATGAAGAAGGTGCCGATCAGCGACACCGGAATGGCGACAATGGGAATGATCGCCGCCCGCCACGTTTGCAAAAACAAAATGACGACGAGAACGACGAGAATAATCGCTTCAAAGATCGTGTGTACGACGGCGTTGACCGACTGCTGAATATAATCGGTCGGGTCATAGATGATGTCGTACTTCACGCCGGGCGGGAAGCCCTGCGCAATTTGCGCCATCGTATCTTTGATCTTCTGCGCCGTTTCGATGGCGTTGGAGCCGGGAAGCTGGAAGATGCCGAGGCCCACGGCGGCTGTCTTGTCGAGATACGAGTTCACGCCGTAATCGAGAGCTGCAAGCTCAACACGCGCGACGTCCTTGAGCTTCACGACCGCATCGCCGCTTCTTTTGACGACAATGTCGCCGAATTCTTCCGGACTGACCAAGCGGCCCAAGGTTTGGACGGTGAGCTGAAATGCTCCGGGCGTCTTGACCGGCGGCTGGTTCAAAACGCCCGCGGCGACCTGAACGTTCTGCCCCTGCAGCGCCTGAACCACGTCGTTCGCGGTCATAGCGAGAGACTGCAACCGGTCCGGGTCGAGCCAGACGCGCATCGAATAATCGCGTCCGCCGAAGACGGTGACGGAACCGACACCTTGAATACGGCTCAGCGTGTCGACGACGTTGACGCTGGCGTAGTTGGAAATAAAGAGCGAGTCGCGCGAATTATCCGGCGACAGCAGATGCACGACCATCATCAGGTCGGGCGACGCCTTCGCGACCGTCACGCCGATGTTGCGGACGTCGGCTGGAAGCCTCGGCTGCGCGATCGCAACGCGGTTCTGGACCTGCACCTGCGCGATGTCGAGGTTCGTCCCGATGTCGAACGTGACGGAGATCGAGAAGCGGCCGTCGTCCGTCGAGTTCGACGAAATGTAGAGCATATGCTCGACGCCGTTGATCTGCTGCTCAAGCGGCGTCGCGACGGTCGCGGCCACGACCTCGGCGCTGGCGCCCGGGTACTGGCCCGTTACGTTGACGACCGGCGGTGCGATCTCCGGATATTGCGCGATCGGGAGGCGCGTGACCGATACCGCGCCCAGGATGACGAGCACGATCGAGATGACGGCCGCAAAAATAGGCCGGTCGATAAAGAAGTGCGAAATGCGCATACGCTGGCTGCCCGCTCAGTTGGTTCGGACCATCCGGTCCTTTGCGGCCGACGCGTCAGCCGTTTCCTGCTGCGGCGTGACCTTGGATCCCGGCCGTACGCGCATCAAACCGTTGACGATGACTTCATCGTCGGGGGCGAGCCCAGCCGTTATGACGCGCAATCCGTCGACAACGGGGCCGAGCGTCACGTACTTCGGCTTCGCGACATCGTCCTTACCGACGGTATAGACGAATTTGCGCACCTGTTCCGTGCCGATGGCGGCGTCGGGAACGAGCAACGCCTCCGCTGCCGGGGCGGCAGAAATGCGGATGCGGCCAAACATTCCGGGCGTCAAGCGGCCATCAGCATTGGCAAACTCGGCGCGCGCCCTGATGGTCCCGGAAGCGCGATCGATCACGTTGTCGACGAAGTCGATCTTGCCCTGGTGGACGAAGTCCTTTTCATCCAGGAGCTTCAACTTGACAGGCAGGGTCATGCCCCGATCGATGCTGTCGGCTTGCGCATCCGAGGCGGCCCGCAGGTAACGGAGGTAAGACCCCTCGTCCATCGTGAATATGAAGCGAATTGGATCGACGGAAACGATCGTAGCCAGAAGCGTGGTGTTGCCGGCAGCACCGCCTGTCACGAGGTTTCCGACAGAAACGCGCCTATCACCAATGCGGCCGGAGATCGGGGCCGTCAGTTGCGTGAATTCCAGATCCAGCTCTGCTTGACGTGTCGCGGCTTCCTGTGCGGCAACCGTCGCTTCGGCGACGCGCTTCGTTTGAAGGCGCTGATCGAGCGTTTGCTGCGTGATGGACGTGCCGCGAACGAGATTTTTGCCCCGTTCCAAGTCGCTTTCAGCAAAAGCGAGATTGGCCTGCGCCTGCTGGACGGCGGCCTTCGATTGATCGAGCGCCGCCTGGAAGGGGCGCCGGTCGATCGTGAAAAGCGGATCGCCGGCCTTCACGAGCTGGCCGTCAGTGAAATGGATTTTTTCCAGATAGCCCGACACGCGCGCGCGAACTTCGACGAAATCGACCGCTTCAAAGCGGCCCACGTATTCGTCGTAATCGGACACGAGCTTCTTGACCGGCTTGGCGACAGTCACCGCCGGCGGCGGCGGTGCGGCCGCCTGAGCTTTCGACTTTTCTTCACCGCATCCCGAAAGGCCGGAGACCAGCAAGAGCAATGCAGCTACGATTGGAGCGGATCGAGCGAACAGCGGTCTATCTCCGTCAACTGACTGTGTCATCAAATGTCTCATTGTCGAGCGACCGAAATCGAGCGACCTAACAGATCATCCCATCGAGGCGCTATGCGCAGGCGGCCACGCTTCAAGATTATAAAAACGGTAGAGGCTGGGAACTACGAAAGAACCAATGACATCGACGATCGAGTCATGGTAGCCGTTACCGATCGGTAACGTTTAGGTACTGATCGGTAACATACTCGTCAAGGGGCCATGAACACAACTCAGTCCAACGGAACGCGCAAAGCCTGTGACCTTGCGGCGCGGCCGCCCCGTGAACGCATTTTGCTCGCGGCACGCGACCTGTTCTATCGCCATGGGCTGCATACCGTAGGCGTGGACGCCATTGCCGAGGCGGCTCTTACAAATAAAATGACGCTTTACCGGCATTTCAAATCAAAAGACGACTTGATTGTTGCCTATATTCAACAGCTCGCCTCCGAAGGAGACGAGGTCTGGGAGCGGATCTTTTCGGAAAATCCCGGCGATCCGCAAAAGCGGCTGGATGCGTGGGTCGATTTTGTCGAGGAAGTTTTCTCCAATAAGCTGGAACGCGGCTGCGCATTAGCGAACGCCGCCGTCGAGCTTGATTCTGAACATCCTGCGAAGGCGCTGATCGAATCTTATAAGCGGCGCAAACGCGGGCAACTTGAAAAGCTTTTCAAAGACGCTCGCTATCACGATCCGCGACTCCTGGCCGATGAAGTTTTCCTTCTCTTCGAAGGCGCCCGGATCAATATTCAATGCGGCAAGCGGGGCCCAGCGTCGCGAGTCGTCCAGATGTTGCGCAAGCTTCTGGCATCCGGCCGCCGTCGCAATCGCCCGGAGGGCAACGCGAAATCCGAGCGCCGAAACGATACGGCGCTCTAAGCTTTTGCTAAATTTCTACTTTTTTGGGGGCCTCCGCGCGCCCGATAGCATTCCCCCCCTGCCTGGGGCCTGCACAACGGATGACCTGCGCCCCATATTGATATAGAATTCGGATGTGCGGCATCCGCGCCAAAGTCCAATTGCTACCAATCCGAAGACGAGGTTAGCCATGTGCAGCGCAATCATTCGGTCAGTCACAATTGCGCTCGTCGCGGTACTGGCGCTCGGGTGGAACGTCAGCGCCCGCGCAGGCGAAGACTCGGCAGCCTGGGATGGGATCAAGGAAGCCACCTTCGGCAACCGCGACGTCCTTGACGGGTCGGGGAAGATCACGCTTCAGGCGCCCTATCGCGCGGAAGACGCTTCCACCGTTCCGATCAGCGTGAGGATGCCGGCGAAGTTTGCCAAGGATGTGAAGTCCTTGACGCTGGTCATCGATAAGAATCCATCGCCGATCGTCGCAACGTTCACCTACGGCGAGGCCGCAGGCGCAGGTGAGCGCGTTCTGGCGACCCGCGTTCGCATCGATCAATATTCGAACGTGCGCGCCATCGCAGAAACGAACGACGGCAAGATCTACATGGCCTCTCGCTTCGTGAAGGCATCCGGCGGCTGCTCAGCGCCTGCAAGTAAGGATCCGGAAGAGGCTGCCAAGTCGATGGGCAAGATGCGCATCAAGACGGCGTTCAAGGATCCCATAGATGCGTCGCTCCAGGAAGCGGAGCTGATGATCAAGCATCCGAACAATTCGGGCATGCAGATGAATCAGCTGACGGGCCTCTACACGCCCGCGCATTTCGTCGACAAGATCGTCGTTCAAAGCGGCAACAAATTGGTTTTCTCGATGGCCGGCGGTATTTCGATCAGCGAAAACCCGCATTTCCGTTTCACATATCAGGGCATCCCCGGCGATCCGATGACGGTTCATGCCGAGGACAACGAAGGCGGCGTTTTCAACGGCCGCGCAAAGTTGAGCTCGTCATAACAGAGCCTGGCTCAGAGCACGCCCGAACAGCACGCTGACGGCTTATCATCTGGCACGCCAACGCGATCATTCGCACAAGTGATGAAATGACTGCTCTATCTTTACCTAAGATAGAGACGCCAATCGGGTTTCATCGCCATCGATGCTAGAAGTGAACGCCGTTTGAACCGCTTGCGCTGTCATAATTGATAACCAGCCGTCTTGCCGCCCACCGTGGTGGCAGCACCCGAGGCTAACGCCTTTGAATTAGTGTTGAAATACCGGGCCGCCTGCCCTATCTCCGGCCACCAGCGCGATCATCGCGCCTGCTAAATCACCGGCGCGGCCGGTTGTTCAAAATCTGGGAGCGGCCATTGGACAACGTACTCATCATCGGAGCTGGCGCGGCGGGTTCGGTCGTCGCGAAAAAGTGCGCGATGAACCGCGACGTCTTCAAGAAAATCCATCTTGCCTCGCGCCGTATCGAGAGCTGCAAAAAGGTGCAGGCCGAATGCAAGACGCCGATCGACGTTTCCCAGGTCGATGCCGACAATGTCGCCGAGACGGTCGCGCTATTGAACAAGGTCAAACCGGACCTCGTGATCAACATGGCGCTGCCGTATCAGGATCTGCCGATCATGGATGCCTGTCTCGAGGCTGGCGTTCATTACATGGACACGGCCAACTACGAGCCACGCGAAGAAGCCAAGTTTACGTACAAGTACCAATGGCCGTACCACGACAAGTTCAAAGCCAAGGGGCTGATGGCGGTACTCGGCTGCGGTTTCGATCCGGGCGTCACCAATATCTTCTGCGCCTATGCGCAGGAGCAGCTGCTCGATGAGATCCACACGATCGACATCATCGACTGCAACGCCGGCAGCCATGGCAAGGCGTTCGCGACGAACTTCAATCCGGAGATCAACCTCCGTGAGGTGACGCAGCGCGGCAAGTACTGGAAGGATGGCGAATGGATCGAGATTGATCCGCTATCGATTTCGACGATGATCGACTATCCGGAAGTCGGGCCGGTTAAATCCTATCTCATCTATCACGAGGAAGAAGAAAG
>JAICLG010000167.1 GCA_025927515.1 Hyphomicrobium sp. | reverse complement strand
TGCGTAATCGAGCGTACCTTTGTGCGGATAGCCCTTCTCGCTCTGCAAGCCGACTTCGACCGGAATCTTCTTGAGATCCTCCCGTGTCAGTTGGCGCGCGCGCATGCTCGAGCGGATGTCTTGGACATCGGTTTCACTGACCGCGAAATTCACGTAGATCGGCTCAAGCTGAACGATCGTCGCGAGTGTCGTCGGGCTCCCGGCGCCGACGAGCTGGCCCAGCGAGACCTCGCGCGAAGTCACGATGCCGTCGAAAGGTGCTTTGACCTCGGTGTAACTGAGATTCAGCTGGGCCTGCTCGATGTCGACTTCCGACTGCTTCTGCTTGGCGACGGCCGCGTCCTTCGCAGCCGTTGCCTGATCGAGTGTCGATTGGCTGGCGATCGCCTTCGCGGCAAGATCGACCTGCCGCTTGTAATCGGCTTCGGCCTTTTTCGTATCCGCGGCGGCGCTCGATTGCCCAGCCTGGGCCTCTTCGAGTGCGAGCTGATACGGTTTTTGCTCGATGACGAACAGCACCGTGTCGGCCTTCACGGCATCGCCGTCGTTATATTTGATCGCTTGAACGAACCCCTGGACGCGAGCCACGAGCGTGGTGCTGTTCACCGCGGCGGTATTGCCCGTCGCCTCCAGGTAGCGCGTGACGGTCTGCTTCGCCGGGGTCGCGACTTCCACCTTCGGCGGCGGCGGGGGAACGAAGGTGTTTTTCTCGCCGCAGGCCGAGAGCGCCAAAACCAGAGTGCACGCCGTTGCGAACCTGAGATTTCGCCGCCGTGAACTTCCCCGTCCGGCGTCTTGCACACATGCTGCCGCCGCCCGCAATCGACAATCGCCACTCATGGAAAGAGCCCGTCGAATTATTGTCTGTGTCGAAAAGGACGTGTCGTGAAATCTGAAGTTATGTCATTTTCGAGATATCGTACAAGCCACTATGATCTCGAATTGCGCATGTGATGCAACCGCCGCGCGCCGCAGGGCGACGCGATCCGCTCATTGTGGTGAAGATCGGGTAGCGTTGTGCGCGAAAGCCGTTGATCGGAGCGCGGAACGACGAACTACTGCACCTGGCCTGGACCGGGCGCGAACGTCCCATTGGCGTTGGGATCGCCCTTGAAGGCATAATTCTGCAAGTCCGGCGGCGATGTCTGTCCTCGCCTGCCACTGTATGGACCCCAACCTCCAGCGCTGCTCGCTCCGGCCCTGTATGCCCCTTTTCTGGAAATGGCATCCTGACGTGCGGTATCCGCCCGCGCATTTGATGAGCCGGTCCAAAGCCCGTCTGGGGGTTGTAGAGGGTCACCGGAACAGCCCGCCACCAGAGCTGCGCCACAGCAGAGCAAATACACGCAGCCGAGCTTCAGCGCATGAGCCGGCGCAAATCGGTGCGCGGAGCGCGGGGTTTCGGCATCGCTCAAGCTGGTGGTCGTATCTTCCGAAGTCACCGCCGCGCCGCTCCTTTGAAAAACACCGTTTCTATACCGGACAATGTCAATTTTGGGGAAGCGCAGAAGACACGCACGGGGATGAATGTGGGCAACGCAACGTCCCGCGGTGGGCTCTTCGCGCCAGACTTGGAAAAAACGTCAGGGAAAGTGTCCCGTTTGATCGCTGCCTTTTTGATCCCCTCCACTTGACGCTCGGGGGATTGATCAAGGGTTAGGCACAATATCGAGAGCGTCTCTTCGGCAAATTCATTCGCTATGGAGCACGCGGCCAATTCCGCAACATCACTCCCGATTATTATCCCACACCCCTTACCCTTCCCCGCAAGGAGAGGGAATGGAAGGCGCGTGGTTGGATTTCGGAAAAAGCCGCTGAAGGGGCGATCTCCCTTTTCTGTTCCCGCACTTCGAAGGAAGGGGGCCGGAAGACGGGGTGCAACAATCGAGCAAGCGGCCGCCCCTCACCCTGACCCTCTCCCCGCGCGGAGAGAGGGGAGTTCAATGCGGCGGAAATAAAAAAGGCCGCTGGAGAGCGGCCTTTCCAAAGATCGGATTATTTTCAGCCGGAAGCCCGGCCGAGGCAATGCGCGAGCGAACTAGCGCGAATAGAATTCGACAACCAGGTTCGGTTCCATCTGAACCGGATAGGGCACGTCCGACAAAGCCGGAACGCGGGTCAGAGATGCCGTCATCTTGTTGTGGTCGGCGTTGACGTAGTCGGGAACGTCACGCTCGGCGCTCTTGATCGCTTCGAGCACGAGAGCAAGCTGCTTGGCCTTCTCGCGAACTTCGATGACATCGCCAATGCGCAGCCGATAGCTCGGAACGGTGACGCGCTTGCCGTTGACGGTCACGTGACCGTGGCTGACGAACTGGCGAGCCGCAAAAACCGTCGGCACGAACTTGGCGCGATAGACGAGCGCATCGAGGCGGCGCTCGAGCAGGCCAATCAGATGCTCGGACGTCGAGCCCTTGAGGCGCGAAGCTTCATCGTAAGCAGCGCGGAACTGGCGCTCCGAAATCGAGCCGTAGTAGCCTTTGAGCTTCTGCTTGGCCTTGAGCTGCTGGCCGAAGTCGGACAGCTTGCCCTGGCGGCGCTCGCCATGCTGGCCGGGACGGCTCTCGCGGCGGTTGAGCGGGCTCTTGGGGCGGCCCCAGATGTTCTCGCCGAGGCGGCGGTCGATCTTATGCTTGGCGCGAATGCGCTTCGTCATCTTCTAGCACTCCATAGGTTGGAACCCCGCCAAGCCAAAACGGCTGACGCGGCCGTGGAGCGCCCCCTCCTCTACCCTCGCTTGAGGGCCGACAGGCATGGACCTTCGACAGTCCCGCCACGGGTGCGCGGAAATCAAACGCGGGCCAAAAGGCCCGCGCTGGATCAGGTGAATACTGGGGGAAGGGCTCCCCGTCAACGGCCTAAAGGCCGCTATTTCTTCTTCTCGGCCCCCGTGTCACTGACCGACGTCGAGCCAGTGGCCGTCGGCGCACCCTGGGCGGCAGCCGGAGGAGCCTTGTACTTGTCATTACCGTAAAGCTTCGCCACGGCGCTCACCGGCGGGCTCGCCGCGACATATGCCGTGATCAGCTCCTTAACCTTTTTCCGCTGCTCATCGGTGCAGGTCACCGCCGGTTCGTTCTTCTCATCGACGACGACGACTTCCTTATCGCCCTGTTTCTCGACAAGGCGGATGCGCCCCGTCAGCAGCATCACGGTCGTGAGGTGGAGCTGGCTGATGTACACCATCTGCTGCGGCGTCCACTTCTGCTTGACCTCCTCGCGGCGCATCATCGCCCGGTGGTTCAGGATCTGGTCGTCGCGCAGGTCGCAAATCTGGGCATGGGCCGACAGCCGCCCGGCCTTGATGATCTCGCGGGCCACGTCGAGCGGGACGAGGACCTGATCTTTTTTCGTCTTATCGATCACGATGACAGTGCCGTCCGGCTTGGAAAACTGCTGAGGCGTCAGCGACCAAGCGTATTCCATGAACGACTTCACTGCGTGATCGCTGAGATCTTGCGCACGCGCCGGCACGACGTTCCCCGCAAGTGCCAGCGCGGCCAAGCCCGCCAACAGCACCCCCGCCCTTATCTTCATCAACATCTCCAGTTGAGCTTCTGAGATTTCTTTTATTGTCCTGAACGCCGATAGCCGTCCGCCGCGACTTTTCAATTTGCCGCGTTGCATATCATCGGTAAGCCGTTTCAGTTGGCATCGCTCGGCCCAAAACATGTCCAGATCAAGGCGTCTCATCGCCCCCTTTCCGGGCCCTACCTTTGCCCTGTGTGAGAGTGGCAACTATGCCACGAAGCGTGCGCACTTCCTGCTCGGTAGCATTCATTCGTGTCAACATCGTGCGGAGGTTTTGGGCCACTACGGCCTTGCGATGAGCAGGGTTAAAGAATCCCGCCGCCTCCAAATCCCGCTCCAAATGCTCAAACAGACCAAAGAGTTCTTCTTTGGTCGCGGGCCGGTCGCGGCCCATGTTCAGTCCCTCGTGCAAGGGCTTCTCGTAAGTTGTAACCCGGCCGAGACTACGACCGGCATCGCTGCGCATCCATTCGTAGCCAATGAGCAGCACTGCCTGTGCGAGGTTGAGGGAGGCGAAGCGAGAATTGACCGGGATCATGATAAGGGCGTCGGCGTTCGCGACCTCGCTCGTCTCAAGACCGTTGCGCTCGCGTCCGAAGAGAATTCCGCAACGCTCGCCGCGCGCGATCCTGGTGCGCATCTCGACGATCGCCTGTTCGGGCGTCAGCACCGGCTTTCTCATATCGCGCTGGCGAGCAGTTGTAGCGCCGACCCAATTCAGGTCGGCGATGCTTTCCTCAAGACCGGCAAAAGCCCTGGCATCGTCGATGACATAGTTGGCACCGGATGCCGCGATGCGCGCCTTCTCGTTCGGCCAGCCATCGCGCGGGTTGATGAGGCGGAGGTCGTCGAGGCCGAAGTTGGCGCAAGCGCGCGCCACCATGCCGATGTTGTCGGCAAGCTGCGGCTCCATCAGGATCATCGACGGCGTCTCGCCTTCTCCGGCGACCGGCTCGCCCTTCATGTGCGCGCGGCGAATGCCGTGGCGCAGCTTGCGGATGACGCGGCGTGCCCAGAACCAATAGTTTTCGCCCGACCATTGCTTGGCGAGCGATTCAAGGCATGGCGTCGTGACCGTTTCCGTGCCCTCGCCCCTGAGGCGGACACGACCGTCGCCGACGATGATTTCCTTCTTGCTCAGGATGAACTGATCGAGCGTTTCTATGCCCTGAGCTTCCGTTCGCCGCTTGCAGCCGGGACAGGTCACGTGGTCTTCGACGCATTTAAGACCCGCGCAATACTGCAGCACCGGCTCCAGCGTGTCGCGCGTCAGTCCCGGAATGCCGAGAATTTTCAGTCCCTGGTCGATCGAAGCCGAATGACAGGCGTGGACGACTTCGGCGACGCGCGTATCGTTCGGACCGAGTACGGGTTCACCGCCTGGGCCGACGCGCACGTCGACGGCGTCCCCGCGATTTTCGATTTCGGTCCCGGCGCTCAAGCGATTCTCCGTCTCACGCATCATAGGGTTACGTCATAGTACAGGCGAACGCCCGCGCGGCTGCCGCTCTCTATTTGTCTTGCTAAACAAATGAACAGCTTTTGCCCAGCCTCCGGACTAACGCCGTGAGGGGTTGAATCATCCGGCGAACTGCCGCACACGACTGCGTCGAAGGCTCGCTTCATCGACGCGCCGCCGGTCTTTAAGATCGTCCGAATTCGATCGCCGTCCAATTTTCCTTTGCGAGATCATCCCATGAAGAAAATCAAGGTTGAAGGCACCGTCGTCGAACTCGACGGCGACGAGATGACCCGCATCATCTGGAAACTGATCAAGGACAAGCTGATCCATCCCTATCTCGACGTCAATCTCGAGTACTACGATCTCGGCGTTGAGAACCGCGACAAGACCAACGACCAGATCACGATCGATGCCGGCAACGCCATCAAGAAGCACGGCGTGGGCATCAAGTGCGCGACGATCACGCCGGATGAAGCTCGCGTCAAAGAATTCAATTTGAAAGAAATGTGGAAGAGCCCGAACGGGACGATCCGCAACATCCTCGGCGGCGTCATCTTCCGCGAGCCGATCATTTGCAAGAACGTGCCGCGCCTCGTTCCCGGCTGGACGGAACCGATCGTCGTCGGGCGTCATGCTTATGGCGACATCTATCGCGCGACGGACTTCAGGTTCCCAGGCAAAGGCCGCCTGACGATCAAGTTCACCGGCGAGGACGGCGCGGTGATCGAGAAGGAGGTGTTCAACGCCCCCGGCTCCGGCATTGCGATGGCGATGTACAATCTCGACGAGTCGATCCGCGACTTCGCGCGCGCCTCGCTGAATTACGGTCTTGCACGCAATTATCCTGTCTACCTATCGACCAAGAACACGATCGCGAAAGTCTACGACGGCCGTTTCAAGGATATTTTCCAGGAGATCTTCGACGCCGAATTCAAGGAGCAATTCGCGAAGCGCAAGATCACCTACGAGCACCGCCTGATCGACGACATGGTGGCGAGCGCGCTCAAGTGGTCGGGTGGCTATGTCTGGGCGTGCAAGAACTACGACGGCGACGTGCAGTCGGATACCGTCGCGCAGGGTTTCGGGTCATTGGGGTTGATGACGAGCGTTCTGATGACGCCCGACGGAAAGACGGTCGAGGCGGAGGCTGCGCACGGCACCGTCACGCGCCACTATCGCGAGCATCAGAAGGGCAAAGAAACGTCGACCAACTCCATCGCCTCGATCTTTGCATGGACGCGCGGGCTCGCGCATCGCGCCAAGCTCGACAGCAACGATGCGCTTTTGAAGTTCTGTCAGACGCTGGAGCGCGTCTGCGTCGCGACGGTTGAATCGGGCTTCATGACGAAGGACCTCGCGCTGCTCGTCGGGCCGGATCAGAAGTGGCTTTCCACCACCGGGTTCCTCGACAAGGTCGACGCGAATTTGAAGGCCGCGATGGCGAAGGCGGCTTAGAGGCGGCGTTCGTGCGCTTTCTAATTGACGGTTCGCGCATGCGCTCCCCCACCCCTAACTCCTCCCCGCAAGGGGGAGTGGCTAAACGCCCGATAAAATTCCCCTCCTATTGACGGAGAGGGTTAGCGGCGGGGTGAAGAACTGGAGCGATGATGGCGAAAGCGACTTAATCAGCAATGTCATCCTCGGGCTCGTCCCGAGGATTGATCGTGAAGATTTAGTCGGCTGCCGAATGGATCCTCGGCATAAAGCCGAGGATGACAAAGCCAACTATCCGCGCATGGCGGCAAGCGCGCCGAGCGTGTTTTGCCAAGCTCAAACAAAACTCATT
>JAICLG010000348.1 GCA_025927515.1 Hyphomicrobium sp. | reverse complement strand
CGGGCGTCTTCGCCGCGGATGGCGAGGTCGATCGCAAGGGGCTGGGGCGAATTGTATTTGATCCATCGCCCGAGGGGCGGCGCGAGTTGGAATATTTGGAAAAGGTTACGCATCCGCGCATCGGCGAGCGGCTACGTCAGCAGGCGGCTAAATTGGCTGCCGCGGGAAAGACGCTGGCCATTCTCGATGCGCCGGTCATGTTGAAGGCCGGCTGGGATGCGTTTTGCGATCACATCGTGTTTATTGAAGCGCCACAGGAGATACGTCGCGCTCGCGCGCTCGCGCGCGGTTGGCGTCAGGAGGATTTCGCCGCAAGAGAAGCTGCACAGGAGCCGGTGGAAGTCAAGCGCGCCCGCGCTGACTTCGTGATCGACAATTCGGGTACTGCTGAAGAAACGCGCAGATCTGTCGAACTTCTTTGGCAGAGCCTGGATTGGTAGACGGTAGCCAGTGGACGGGGGAGGCGAAATGCAAAATGCAAATCGCAAAATGCAAAATGACGCAAGCGGACGCATCCCTTCTCACCTTGTCTCATCCGTCTACCGTCTACCACCTACCGTCTACCAGTTACATTTACTTAACCACACGGCCGGCGGCGCGGTTTTAGCAGAGCGAAGGCCCGCCCAAATCGCAAATCGCGTCGCTCCCCCAATTCACCACTGCACATTTCATAATTTTCGACGAGTCCATTCTTTTTCGACGACGTTTCGTGTAATCTAAAAGGAACCTACCGCCGATGCCTTCCGCGCCTCGGCACACAAGCCTCTTTCCTGGAGCGTCCCCTACACACGGGAGTTCTCATCATGGCAGAAACCAAAAGCACCAAACCACAAAAAACCCGCCGCTTCGAAGACGGCCCCTCCACGAACGGCGATGCCCATCGGCACGACGGAAACGATGCCGGCGAGCCCGAGGTAACACTCTCGCTGGCTGAAGAGCTCGCTGAAGAAGCCGAATTCGACGAACGCGACGAGGTCCATCAGCGCTACGAGCTGATCAAGCAAGGCGACATTCACATCGCCGAACTGCAACGCATGACCATGCCGCAGTTGATCGAGCAGGCGCGCAAAGAAAACATCGCCGACTACATGGGGATCAAGAAGCAGGACTTGATCTTCAAGATTCTCAAAGAGCGAGTGAAGCTCAATGGGCTGATGTTTGGCGAAGGCACGCTCGAGGTCTTGCCCGACGGCTTCGGCTTCCTGCGCAGCCCCGATTACCATTATCTCTCGTGTCCTGACGACATTTACGTTTCGCCCAGCCAGATTCGCCGTTTTGGCCTGCGCACCGGGGCGACGGTGTCGGGCCAGATTCGCCCGCCCAAAGAAAACGAGCGCTATTTCGCACTGTTGCGCGTCGAGGCGATCAACTACCAAGACCCCAACGTACTGACCGAAAAAGTCTTCTTCGACGATCTCACACCGCTGCACCCCGACAAGCGCGTGGTGCTGGAGGCCGACCCTGAGGAAATCAACATGCGGGTGGTCGATATGATCGTGCCGATCGGTTTCGGTCAGCGCGGCTTGATCGTCAGTCCGCCGCGCGCCGGCAAAACCATCTTGCTGCAAAAGATGGCCAAGAGCGTATTGACGAATCATCCCGAGGTGTACGTCATCATGCTGTTGATTGACGAGCGCCCCGAAGAAGTGACCGACATGGAGCGTCAGGTGAAGGGGCCGAACTGCGAGGTCATCAGCTCGACGTTTGACGAGCCGTCTGCCCGGCACCTGCAAGTTTCGGAGATGGTCATCGAGAAGGCCAAGCGAATGGTCGAGTACGGTCACGACGTGGTGATCTTTCTCGACTCGATTACGCGCTTGGCGCGTGCTTGGAACTCCGAAGTGCCGCACTCGGGCAAGATTCTTTCCGGCGGCGTCGACGCCAACGCCTTGCAAAAGCCCAAGCGGTTTTTCGGGGCGGCGCGCAAAGTCGAGGAAGGCGGCTCGCTGACCATTCTGGCCACCGCGCTCGTCGACACGGGCAGCAAGATGGACGAAGTGATTTTCGAGGAGTTCAAGGGCACCGGCAACCTGGAGATCGTGCTCGATCGCAAGCTGGTTGACAAGCGTGTCTGGCCGGCGATCGACATTAACCGCAGCGGTACTCGCCGCGAGGAGATGCTGCTCGACGCCGAGGAGCACCGCCGCATCTGCGTCTTGCGTCGCGTGCTGAATGACATGAATCCGGTGGAAGCGATGGAGTTACTCGTCACGCGCATGTCGAAGACCAAGAGCAACGCTGAGTTTTTGATGAGCATGAACATGAAGTAGGCCCTCGTAGAACGAGCGACTCGCTTGTTCAGGCGTTTTGTGGAGATTTGAGCAAGCGAGACGCTTACTCTACGGATCTGCTGTCGTGTCGTAGAACGAGCGTCTCGCTTGTTCAGCGACTGCTGAGTGCCCGAATCCGACAAGCTGCGGAGCCCAATTCATGCCGACCATCACCATGAAGCAGACGGCGCCCTATGGTCCCAGGGACGCCGGAACGATTATGACGTTGGACACTGCCGGAGCAGAACGTTCGCACTGTCGGCCAAAACCGCCGTTGCGACCGGGTGATTTGGGCCGGACTCGGGCGGCGGCCTCGAAGTCGTGGTCCCCTCGCCCGCCGCGATGTGCCCACGATCATCATCGAGTTCCCTTCATCGCGCGCCGCCGATCGGCGGCGGGACTACGAGGAGAAGAAAAACGAGTACCGCGACATCGGCGTAGTTGAATACTGGATCATCGACCGCTTCCGCCGCCTG
>JAICLG010000276.1 GCA_025927515.1 Hyphomicrobium sp. | reverse complement strand
CTCGCGGGAAGGGCCGGGGGCTGACCTTGGCACAATTGTTCTGCGAATGACGGAAGCTGCAGCACGATACTGATGCCCGAAAAATTTCGCTTGGCTCTTCACCCCGCCCCTAACCCCTCCCCGTCAAGGCAGAGGAATTCTTGAGTAGCCGGTCGGGGAATCTCGCATTCCCTCAAAGCAAAAAGCCCGGCGCGCTATGGCACCGGGCTTTTGGAATTTCTAAGTGTCCAGTTCGAGGTGATCAGGCGCTGGCCTGCTCGGCGGCCATCTTTTCATGCCGGGCTTTGTCCTCGACGCCCTTGACGCTCTCGTCGCGATCGACAAGCTCGATAACGGCGCGGGGCGCCGCATCGCCATAGCGGAAGCCGGCTTTCAGGACGCGCGTATAGCCGCCGTTGCGCTCCTTGTAGCGGGGCGCAAGCACATCGAAGAGCTTCTTGACCATATCCTCGTCGCGAAGGCGCGCGGCCGCGAGGCGGCGCGAATTCAGATCACCGCGCTTTGCGAGGGTGATGTACTTATCGACGACACGCTTCAGGTCCTTCGCCTTGGGCAAGGTCGTGACGATCTGCTCGTGCTTGATGAGGGCGGCGGCCATGTTCGAGAACATCGCCTGACGGTGGCCGACGTGACGGCCGAAACGGCGGCCGAGTTTCTTGTGTCGCATCTAAGTGTTCCTTTGTTGTGAGATTGTTTTTGGGAGGTTCTACGGCCTCGCCTTTTTGGAGGTTCTGGGTTTTAGGTTTTGGGTTCTAAACCCTAAACCTAAAACCGAGCCCCTAATCAGTATTGGTCTTCGAAGCGCTTCGCCAGCTCGTCGATGTTGTCCGGCGGCCAGTTTGGCACTTCCATGCCAAGATGGAGACCCATCGTGGCGAGCACTTCCTTGATCTCGTTGAGCGACTTGCGGCCGAAGTTCGGCGTGCGCAGCATCTCGGCTTCCGTCTTCTGGATCAGGTCGCCGATGTAAACGATGTTGTCGTTCTTCAGGCAGTTCGCGGAACGGACCGAAAGCTCGAGCTCGTCGACCTTCTTCAGAAGGGCGGCGTTGAATGCCAGCTCCGGATGGCGCTGCTCTTCCTGCGCCTTCTTCGGCTCTTCGAAGTTGATGAAGACTGCGAGCTGATCCTGCAGGATGCGCGCGGCAAGAGCGACCGCATCCTCGGGGCGGATCGAGCCGTCGGTTTCGACGACCATCGTCAGCTTGTCATAGTCGAGGATCTGGCCTTCGCGGGTGTTCTCGACCTTGTAGGAAACCTTCTTCACCGGCGAATAAAGGCTGTCGACCGGGATCAGACCGATCGGCGCGTCCTCAGGACGGTTGCGGTCAGAGGCGACGTAGCCCTTGCCCATGTCGGCGGTGAACTCCATGCGGATCGCGGCACCCTGGTCGAGGTGGCAGATCACGTGCTCAGGATTCAGAACTTCGACTTCGGACGACGCCTCGATGTCACCCGCGGTGACGGGGCCGGCGCCTTCCTTCTTCAGGACCATGCGCTTGACGCCTTCCGAATGGATGCGCAGCGCGATTTCCTTGATGTTCAGGATGATGTTCGTCACGTCCTCACGGACGCCCGGAACGGATGAGAACTCATGCAGCACGCCGTCGATCTGCACGGTCTTGATGGCGGCGCCTTGCAGCGACGACAGCAAAACGCGACGCAGCGCGTTGCCGAGAGTCATGCCGAAGCCACGCTCAAGCGGCTCAGCGACGACGGTCGCGATACGCGAGCGATCGCGTCCGGTCTGGATTTCAAGCTTCGAGGGCTTGATCAGGTCTTGCCAGTTCTTCTGCAGAACGTTCACGAGGTACCTCGTTTGTCTTGGCGCGGGAGGGGAGCGGCGGCCCGCGCAACGTCAGGGGACTTAATATATCTACGGCCTCAGCGCCGGACGTTTCCGCCACGGCGCGCAATATCTCTTAGACGCGGCGACGCTTACGCGGCCGGCAACCGTTGTGCGGAATCGGCGTCACGTCGCGGATCGAGGTGATCTGGAAGCCGACTGCCTGCAGCGCGCGAAGCGCCGACTCGCGACCCGAACCCGGACCGCAGACCTCAACTTCGAGCACCTTCATGCCGTGCTCCTGGGCCTTCTTGCCGGCATCCTCGGCGGCAATCTGAGCAGCGTAAGGTGTCGACTTGCGCGACCCCTTGAAGCCCTTCGTACCCGACGATGACCAGGCGATCGTGTTGCCCTGGGCGTCCGTGATGGTGATCATCGTGTTGTTGAACGATGCATTCACGTGGGCGACGCCCGACGTGATGTTCTTCTTCTCGCGCTTTTTGACTTTGCCGCGCGCGGCGCTTGCTTCTTTGGCCATTGCGATCGTTACTCCTAGCCTCTCAAATGCCGAGGCGAAAATTCAGTTGGTGCGCCTCGACGAGGTGCGAATACGATGAAGGGCGACTACTTCGTCGCCTTCTTCTTACCGGCGATCGGAACGGCCTTGCCCTTACGGGTGCGGGCGTTTGTGTGCGTGCGCTGACCACGAACCGGAAGGCCCTTGCGGTGACGCAGGCCGCGGTAGCAGCCGAGGTCCATCAGACGCTTGATGTTCGTCTGCACTTCGCGACGAAGATCGCCCTCGACCGTGTAGTCGCGGTCGATGGTTTCGCGAATCTGCAGAACCTCAGCGTCGGTCAGCTGATTGACGCGGCGCTCTGCCGGGATGCTGCACTTCTCGCAAATCTCTTTCGAGAATTTGGGGCCAATGCCGTGAATGTAACGGAGTGCGATCTCGACGCGCTTACCCGTTGGAATGTTGACGCCTGCGATGCGGGCCACTTCTGTCTCCTGCCTTTATCTCGTCGTGCCGTTTGTCTAAGTCGAACTTGCTCTGTCGAATTCCGATTTCCGAGGTGTCTGGACGCCCCCACAGCCGCCCTGGCGATCCTCAAAAGCCAATAGGCGCAACGATCGCGACACCGGAGCGTAAACCCAGGTTCGGATCAAGTTGAGCCCTAAAAGAAAAGTGGGCTGTTTTAGCTCGGTCGCTCCCTTCCGTCAATGCGTGCTTTTTACCTTAAGCTGCCTGAAATTCGCTTAGAATCTCATCGATTTGCCGGCTGACGTCCTCGATCGGCGCCATGCCGTCAACGGGCTTCAGCAATCCGTGGGCGAAATAGTAGCCGATGATCGGCGCCGTTTCGCGATAGTAGGCGATCAGCCGCGTTTTCAAGGCGTCGGCGTTGTCGTCGGCGCGGACGGTACCGCCCGCCGCCTGCGTTTCGCGGGCGCGACATTCGATCCGGTCGACCAGTTTGGTGTCATCGACCTTGAGCTCGATGACGCAGTCGATTTTGCTGCCTCGCGACTTCAAAAGCGTGTCCAGGGCGTCCGCCTGCGCCAAAGTGCGCGGGAAGCCATCGAGGATGAAGCCTTTGGCGCAGTCCGGTTCGGCGATCCGGTCGGCGATGATGCCGATGACGATCTCGTCGTGCACCAGGCCGCCCTCGGCCATGATCTTCTTGGCCTTCATTCCGATCGGCGTCCCCGCCTTGACGGCGGCGCGGAGCATGTCGCCGGTCGACAGCTGCGGAATGCCGAGCTTGTCGGAAATAAGCTGAGACTGCGTTCCCTTCCCCGCACCGGGCGGGCCGAGCAGCATCAGGATCATCGGCGCGTCCCGCGAAGCTTGGCCTTCTTGATCAGACCTTCGTACTGCTGGGCGATGAGATGGCTCTGAATCTGGGCGACCGTATCCATCGTGACGCTGACGGCGATCAGCAGCGAGGTGCCGCCGAAGTAAAGCGGAATGCCGGCGTAGGACGTCAGAATTTCGGGCAGGACGCAGACCGCGGCCAGGTAAATGGCGCCGACGACCGTGATACGCGTCAAGACGTAGTCGATGTATTCGGCCGTCTTGTCACCGGGGCGGATGCCGGGGAGAAAGCCGCCGTACTTGCGCAGGTTGTCGGCGGTCTCTTTCGGATTGATGACGACGGCGGTGTAGAAGAACGTGAAGAAGATGATGAGGGCCGCGTAGACGGTCAAATGCAACGGCTGTCCGCTGCCGAGCATTGCGACGGCCGTGTTGAGCCATTCGGGGCCCTGGCCCGCCGTGAACTGCGCGACCGTAATCGG
>JAICLG010000268.1 GCA_025927515.1 Hyphomicrobium sp. | reverse complement strand
GCGGCTTTAGTCACGGCGATGCTCTCCCTCTTTCGAACCGATATCAACAGACCCGACGAATAGCCCGAGCTTCTCCGCAAGACCTGCGATGCCCTCGGAGAAATTCGGTGCCCCCGTCTCTGAAACGGCCGCTACGCCCGCGAACTTACCCTCCGCCGCCGCGTGTAGAACGCCTTCATCGGCTTCATAACCGCGCCCGACGACCACAATACCACGCCGCTTCTGTCCACTGCGAAGCGCCGCCGCGCGCCGGATCACATCGCACGGCGCTTCATCCGTTCCGACAGCGATAACGCGCCTGCGGTCGATAATCACCGCTGAGCCGGTTTCGAATGCCGACAGGGTCGCCAGGATACCGGCGCCGCGCCGAACGTCTGCAGCAGCGGCATCATCCATGGAGACCCCGCCGAACCCGGTGATCGCGCAATCTTCGTTCGTTCTCTTCGGCTCTGAAAGCGGCTGCTTTCCGAACCCTGCCACGAACAGCTCACGCGCGTTTGCCTCCGCAATCGCGCCCGCGCGTTCGGCGCAAAGAACATGTTCGGCCATCACCGCCACGCCCGAAAGCCCGGCCGAGGCAGCATTTTCGACCGTGCTCGGACCAATCGCCGGCAGATCGACGCGAAGATCCTGCCCCGGTTTCGGACGCTTGACGAGCACGCCGCCGCGCGCCGAACCTCCCAAACCGCGGCGAGCTTCCGCGACCCGCTTCAACATGCGGTCCGTCCCCTCCGCACCTTCGATCGCTTCGACCCGGCCATTCGCAACGACGGTCGCCTGCCCGATATCGTAGCGGCCAAGCGCGGCAACCAGCGCAAAGCCTCGCTCTGCGTCGGCGCGATCTTGCGGCGAAGGCTCGCGCTGCGTTTGAGGACCATCCTCGATCAGAAGATCGCGAGCGACATCGGCAACGCCGACGACGTGAAGCCCTCGCGTCTCGAACAGCGCGACGAGCCCGCGCAGAACGGCGTCATCCCCACCGGCCCTGAGCAACCGCCAGACGGCCGGCAGCATTTGGAAGAATGCAAGGTCGGGCCGAGCGGTTCGCAAATTCGGCCGCCGATAGCCGCCAAGCATGACGACATCGCGCACGCCGGCTTGCAGCAACGCCGCCGTCGCGCGGCCGGGTTGCGCCCAGTTCACGACCGTATGCGGAAACATTGCCAATGACGCATCCGCCGCGCCGTCGACCATGACGACATGCACCGAGCCGCCTCGCGCGACGACGCTTTCCGCAACCTCACGCGGCAGCGATCCCGAACCTGCGATGATACCGATACGGTTTGCCGGCCCCGTCATGGCCGGGCCTCAGCTCTCGGTGCCGTTCTTCGGCGTGCACAGCGAGCGTTTGCCGCCTTCGCGGATAAAGGCCAGGATTTCCTCGACGGACGCATGGCCCGCAAACTCCTCGGCAACGTCGACCATCCGCTCGACGAGCGTGCCTTCCGCCGCAAAAAGCAGCCGGTAGGCCCGGCGCAAATCGTGAATGTCGGCACGCGAGAACCCGCGACGCTGCAGCCCGACGATATTCAATCCCGAGAGATAGGCGCGATTGCCGAGGGCCATGCCGTAAGGAATGAGATCGTTTTCGAGCCCCGACATGCCGCCGACAAAACTGTGATGTCCGACGCGCGTATATTGGATGATCGCCGCACCGCCACCTGCGATCGCGTAGTCGCCGACCGTGCAATGCCCCGCCAGCATGACGTTGTTCGAGAAGATGACGCCGTTACCGACGCGGCAGTCGTGCCCGATGTGGCTGTTGGCGAGGAACGCACAGCCGTTGCCGACGGTCGTCACCGATCCGCCACCGGCGGTTCCCGGATTCATCGTCACGCCTTCGCGGATGATGCAGTCGCTGCCGATCGTCAGCGAGCACGGCTCGCCCTTGTATTTCAGATCCTGCGGCTGGTGGCCGATCGAGGCGAACGGAAAAATGCGCGTGCCGGAGCCGATCTCGGTCGTACCCGCCACGACGACATGGCTGATGAGTTCGACGCCTTCTCCGAGCTTGACCTCGGGCCCGACGACACAAAATGGACCGATCTTCACACCCGGAGCGAGCCGCGCCCCATCTTCGACGACGGCCGTCGGGTGAACGTGGACGTCAGCCATTTTTGCTCGCAAAAGCGCGCGCATCGGCAGAGTCGGCGAGCATGGCGCTGATCTCGGCTTCGGCTACGATCTGACCGTTCACCTTCGCTTCGCCGCGGAAACGCCAGACCCGGCCGCGATTGCGGACCTTCTTGACGTGGTAGTGCAGCTGATCGCCCGGCAGCACGGGCTTACGGAACTTGGCGTTGTCGATGCCCATGAAGTAGACGAGCTCGGCGCGATAGTTTTCCCCGACGTTGGAAACGCAGAGCGCTCCCGCCGTCTGGGCGAGACCTTCGATGATCAGCACGCCCGGCATCACCGGGAACTGCGGAAAATGCCCCTGAAAGAACGGCTCGTTGATCGTGACGTTCTTGACGCCGACGCAGCTCTCATCCGCATCCATGTCATACATCCGGTCAACGAGCAGAAACGGATAGCGGTGCGGCAGCAATTTCATGACCGTCGCGATGTCCGCGGTCCCGAGTTTCTTGCCTGCCTTTGCCTTGTCGTCCATCGTTCAACTCCAAATATTCCGCACGAGCGTCTCATGCGGCCTTGTCTATCGCTTAAGCTCTACCAGACGGCTCCGTCGCTCAGCTTCCACCCGAGCCCTTTGCGCCGTCGTCATAGTTTCCTTTGTCGCGCGCGACGAGCCGCTTGATGAGAGCCTGCTCGCGCGCCGATTCGCGCAACGGTTTCGCCGGTGTACCGAAGTAACGGGCGCCCGCCGGAACGTCATGCGCGGGATGCGAAGCCCCGCCAACCTGCGCGCCCGTTCCGATTTTGATATGACCGACGGTTCCGGACTGGCCGCCCATGACGACGTAGTCACCGAGCTCCGTCGAACCCGAGATGCCGCACATCGCCACGATTATGCAATGGCGGCCGAGCACGACGTTGTGCCCGATTTGGCAGAGATTATCAATTTTCGATCCCTCACCGATCATCGTGTCCTTGAGAGCGCCGCGGTCTATAGTTGTATTTGCCCCTATCTCCACGTCGTCCTGGATGATGACCCGGCCGATCTGCGGGACCTTGAGATGGCCACCCGGCCCCATAGCAAATCCGAAACCGTCCTGGCCGATCCGGACCCCGGAATGGATAATGACCCGATCGCCGACGAGAGCGTGAGTAACCGTCGCCAAGGCGCCGATATAGCAGTTCCGTCCGATCGTTACGCGCGCGCCGACCACCGCTCCGGCGGCAATGCGCGTCCCGGCTCCGATCTGGGCTTCGCGACCGATAACCGCCCCCGGCTCGATGAGAACCCCGTCCTCGAGACGGGCCGTAGGATCGATAGGAGGCGCGCCGGGCTGGGCCGCCATCGGCTGCATGGCAGACGGGTAGAACAGCGCCAAAGCGCGGGCAAAGCCGTGGTAGGGCTGCTTCGTGACGAGCCCGACAGTTCCAGCAGGAACACGGCTCGCGAGCTGCGGCGACACGAGGCAGGATCCGGCGGCAGTCGCGTCCAGTTGGGGCAAATACTTCTTGTTATTGTCAATGAAGGAGACGTGCCGCGGTCCCGCTTCGGAGAGCGGACGCACGTCCTCGACCGGCAGGTCCGGATCGGCACCGGCTGCAAGCTCCGCTCCGGCGGCCTTCGCGACCTCGGATAAGGGAAAAGGCCCGGCTCGCTCAAAAAATCCGGGATGCTCCATCTCGCCGCCTCCGGCCCGCTAACGCTTCGGCTCTGTGTTGGATGATAGGCGGTTGAATGAACGACGCCGAGGGCGTTGGCAAGCCCTCGGCGTATATGAAACGGCCCATGCAGGGCTCAGGAGGAAAACCTAAGCCCGATATTCCGTGGATTGGCGCCGGTTAGAACCGGCTCGATGCGCCAAACCGGAAGAACTGCGTCTCGTCGTAGCTTTCTTTCGTCAGGACTTTGGCGAAGTCCATGCGGATCGGGCCAACCGGCGAGTTCCACATGATACTGCCACCGACCGACGACCGGATCGAGTCGCTGTCTGCAAGTGCACCTGGATCACCAGCCAACGCTCGTTTCGCGCCACCCGTCGCTCCGAACAGAGAACCGGCATCGGCAAAGAATGCGCCGCTCAGGCCCAGATCGTCAGGCACGTACGGAAGCGGGAAGCGAACCTCGGCCGTCGCCGCCCAGTACGTTTGCCCGCCGAGCGCGTCCCGATTT
>JAICLG010000034.1 GCA_025927515.1 Hyphomicrobium sp. | reverse complement strand
TCGCCAAGATGGGCATTTCGCTGAAAGACACGAAGAACAAGGAAACCGGCGAAATCGAAACGACCTGGGAAGTCACGCGGTAAGCACGTTTCAGAAGTCATCTCGACGTCACCCCGACGTAGGTCGGGGTCCAGGCAAACCTGATGAACGATGTTGGTTGCGGCTTGTCTGGTTCCCGGCCTGCGCCGGGATGACGTTCTTAGTAGCGTGAGGACGTGGCCCTGGTTGGCTGGGTTAAACCCGGCCATGGAGTTGAAAAAGGGTCACCATACTCGTCATCCCCGCGTAGGCGGGGATCCGTCCAAGTATCGAGAGTTCTCCGCACCACGAGCCTGGGCAGATCCCGGCCTTCGCCGGGATGACGGTAATGGGGTCTATTCCCCGAAACCTATCCGCCAAAACCTACGTCCTAGTCCCGTGCTTCGCTTCCTCGGCGGCAAGCTCTTTCTTCGAAAGCTTGCCGATCATCGTTTTCGGCAGGCTATCGCGGAACTCGATCTCGGCGGGCATTTCGATCTTCGAAATCTTCGGCGCGAGATGCTTCAGGATATCTGCCGCCGTCGCGGTCATGCCGCTCTTCAGCTTGATGAATGCCTTGGGCGCTTCCCCGCGATAGGCATCCGGAATGCCGATCACCGTCACTTCTTCGACTGCGGGATACTCGTAGATGGCTTCCTCGATGCGCCGCGGATAGACGTTGTAGCCCGAGCAGATGATCAGGTCTTTGATCCGGTCCACGATCGAAAAATATCCGTGCTGGTCCATGATCGCGACGTCGCCGGTGCGCAGGAAGCCGTGGACGAATTGCTTTTTGGTGTCGTCCGGCCTCTTCCAATAACCCTTCATGATTTGCGGCCCTTTGGCGCAAAGCTCGCCGCGCTCGCCCTGGCGAACCTCCTTCGTCGGATCGTCGATGTCGCGGAGTGAAATGATGGTGCCGGGAAGGGGAGGGCCAATCGACCCCGCCACAGGTTCTCCCTCGACCGGATTGCACGTCAGGACCGGAGAAGCTTCCGATAATCCATACCCTTCGACCACCTTCGAACCCGATACAGCCTCGAATTTCATCTTTATTTCAAGCGGCAGCGGCGCGCCGCCGGAGAGGCAGAAGCGGAGCGAGGAGACGTCATAGGATTTGAATTCCGGGTAATTCAGCATTGCCGTGAAGATCGTCGGCACGGCAGGCATCACGGTCGGCTTTTCCCGGTCGATGAGTTTCAAGGCATCGACGAGCTTGAAGCGCGGCATGAGGATGATTTTCGCAGCTATCGCCATGGCCATGTTCATCACCACCGTCATGGCAAAGACGTGGAAAAGCGGCAGCGCACCGAGGACGATTTCTTCCCCCGGCTTCAGATTGACGCCCCAGGCCATGATTTGCGCGGTATTGGCCGTCAGGTTGCCGTGGGTGAGCATCGCACCCTTGGGCGTTCCCGTCGTGCCTCCGGTATACTGGAGGACGGCAACGTCCTCCTCGGCATCGATAGCGATCGGCGAGAGGGGTTGGCCCGTTGCGGCAAGCTTCGCCCCATCGACGACCTTGCCCGCGACCCGCGACGCGGCAACATTTGCGATGTCGCTCCTTTTGAAGATCGAAAACAGAAGGCCCTTTAGGCCCGGCAGGACGCTTCGGAAGGGCACGACGACGGTGCGGCGGATGATCCCACGCAGCATCAGTTCCTCGAGCTTCGGGAAAAGCGCCGCGAGGTCGTGCGTGATCATGACCTCGGTCTCGCTGTCCTTCGCCTGGAAGGTCAACTCTTCGAGCGTATAGAGAGGGTTAAAATTGACGACGGTCCCGCCCGCCTTGAGAATTGCGTAGTAGTAAACGACGAAAGTCGGGGTATTGGGCAGAAAGAGCCCGACCTTCGTCCCGCGCTTTATGCCGATTTGCTGCAGACCCGCGGCGACACGATCGATTTCCGCAGCAAGTTCAGCATACGTCGTGACGCGCCCGAGGAAGCTGATAGCCGGATTATCGGGAAATCGACGGGCCGCGCGCTCCACAAGTCCGGGAAGTGCCTCCGTTGGAATTGGCATATGCCAATCGATCCCGGGCGGATAAGTGGCGATCCAGGGCAAGGACGTGGACGCGGGCGTCTCGGCTGCTTCGGGCGTCATGGCGGTCCGATTCAGTCAGGAGTGGGGTTAACTCGAGCACATCGGATTTTAACTGCCCTTTTTTGGGCAATAGAGTCGCGACAGATTGAACAACTTTTGGATCTCGAAGGCTAGTCGGTGATCCGGGTTGGCGGGAGCGAAAGAGATCTTTAAAACATTGGTTTGAGAGCTTTCGGGCCGTCCCCGGTTTGCCCCGCGACGGTCCGTAGCTGGACTTGGCTGGCGTTTAAGGATAAGTGACCCCCCCGCTTGCTGATATAGCGCTCTTGATTTAGTAGATGCCAAGAAAACTGGCCCGTCGCAGTGAATTGCGAGGGTGGGAGAGGCCAATGGACGAAGTCGCGACTAAGGTTATCGATATCCTCAAAAAGCATATGAAGGAGCCGCGCGACGATATCTCGCTCGACACCCAGCTTACGGATCTCAAGATTGAATCGCTTGATCTTGCGATGATCGTATTCGACATCGAAGACGGCTTCGGGATCGAGATCCCTTACAATGCAAACGAGGAAGTCGAGGCGTTCAAGACCGTCGGCTCCGTCGTTGACCGCGTCAAGTCGCTGATCGCCGCGAAGCAGGCGTCTGCCGCCAAGGCTTGACCAATTCGGCGGCAATTCCTTTACGACAGCGAAAATGCGGACGCCGGCATTGACCGCAGCGTCCGCATCGTCGCGAGACGAGAAAGAAAGTTCTGATGTCGCAACGTAAACCGGGCCGGCGCGTCGTTGTTACGGGCCTTGGAGTCGTGACGCCGATCGGCACGACAGTTGATGAATTTTGGGCAGGGTTGAGGGCCGGCAAGTCCGGTGTCAGCGAGCTCGGCGGCTTCCCCCTCGACGATCTGAAGATCCTGATCGCCGCGCAGATCAAGGATTTCGACCCGAAGCAGCGGCTGAAACATTTCAAACGCGACCGCATCATCACGCTCGCCGACCGTTATTCGTGGTTTGCCGCTGCGGCTGCCGACGAAGCGGTGCGCATGTCCGGGTTGCAGTTGCCGGAAGCCGATCCGTATCGTTCTGCGTGCATCATCGGTTCGGGTGCGGGTGGCCTCGTCACCTTCGAAACCGCCTATCGCGACCTCTTCATTCACAACAAGCGCGCCACCCATCCCCTGACGCTGCTTCGTATTATCGGATCATCGGCGGCGGCTCACGTCGGCATTGAGTTCGGCGTCAAGGGACCGACCTTCGCCACCTGCTCGGCCTGCTCGACGGCAACGCACGCCATTGGGATCGCCAGGGACTATATTCGCGACAACGTCGTCGACGTGGCGATCGCCGGGGCGTCCGAATCCGTCATCAACTACGGCACGATGAAAGCCTGGCAGGCTCTCCACGTGCTCTCGCCGGAAGGCTGCTTCCCCTTCGCGAAGAAGCGCAACGGAACGGTGCTCGCTGAAGGCGCCGGAATTCTCGTGCTCGAAAGCCTTGAGCACGCACAGGCGCGCGGCGCGACGATTCTCGCCGAGCTCTGCGGCTACGGCATGGCTTCGGATAGCCAGGATATGGTCAAGCCGACCGTCGAAGGCCCGAGCGTCGCCATGCGCGATGCCCTTGCAGATGCAGGGCTCAAGCCGGAGCAAATCGATTATCTGAATGCTCACGGCACCGCGACGATGGACAACGACATCAACGAAACCAAGGCGATCAAGAACGTTTTCGGAGACTACGCTTATAAGCTTCCGATTTCGTCGACGAAGTCGATGCACGGCCATCCGCTTGGCGCGGGTGGAGGCATTGAAGCCGTTGCGTGCGTCAAGGCCATGCAGGAAAGCTGGGTTCCACCGACGATCGGCCTGGACGAGCCGGGTGAGGGTTGCGATCTCGACTACATTCCGAACGTCGGTCGCGATAAGAAAGTCACCTACGCGATGTCGAACTCGTTCGCCTTCGGTGGCCTCAACGCCGTGATGGTGTTCGGTCCGCCGCCCGCATAACGGCGGGGTGCACGCAAGCTCGCGCGGGAATTCGCGCGTGCAGCAATCCACATATCTACGATTTCTTCGGTCCGGAAGCTTCACGGGCCTCAAACGAGGCCGCGAATTCGCGCCCCAAAGTCACTTCTACCGCTGAGATATGCGCGAAACCCTTGAAGATAGCGGCTCGCAATGAGAGACTTCTTCCTTGCGGCCGTATGTCGTCCCGGTGGCGCGGGCTTCGGATAGGTTGAAGTGCATGCGAAAGATCGTGATCCGGGCAGGCGGCGTGGCTATTCGCGCGAGATTGCTAGACACGCCGACCGCCGAACGCATATGGGCTGCGTTGCCTATTCAGGCCGCCGCCAGGACATGGGGCGGCGAAGTTTATTTCGACGCCCCCGTGACATCCGCGGCGGAACCTGATGCTCGCGTGGTCGTGAAGCCGGGCGATATTGCCTTCTGGCCCGACGGTGACGCCATCGCGATCGGTTTCGGTCCGACGCCTTTGTCGCGGACGCGCGCCGAAATTCGCCTCGCCGGACCCTGCAACGTGTGGGCCGAGGCGCTGGATGATGTCCGCCAACTCAAGTCGGTCCATCCCGGCGCCGCGATTTCCATCCATGAAGATGGTTGAGTTTGCCCTCGTCAGAATTGCAGTCGACGAATTGGCCGGACTCGATACGTGGCGCTGAAATCGATTGCCTGCATTGATGATCTCCGCCGGCTCGCCCATCGCAAGGTGCCGCGCGAATTCATGGACTACTACGAATCCGGCTCCTATTCCGAAGCCACGTTGCGCGCCAATCGCGACGATCTGGAAAAAATCAGAATCAACCAGCGGATTCTTGCGGGGGCCTCGGACAGGGATCTTTCGCAAACCGTGCTGGGCCAATCTCAACCCTTGCCGCTGGCGCTTGGGCCGGTCGGGTTGACGGGCATGGCGTATCGCGACGGCGAAATCGCCGCTGCCCGGGCCGCGCAGAAAGCGGGGATTCCCTACACGCTGAGCACCCTTTCGATATGTTCGATCGAGGACGTGGCGGCCGCCGTCCAGAAGCCGTTCTGGTTCCAGCTCTATTTCATGAAAGATCGCGGCTTCATTGCCGATCTCATTGCGCGTGCGCGCGCCGCGAACTGCAGCGCGCTCGTCCTGACCGCCGATCTACAAGTCCTGGGGCAGCGTCACCGCGATGTTCACAATGGTATGACTGTTCCACCGCGCATCCGCTTGCAAACGATCGCACACGTTCTTTCGAAACCGGCTTGGGTGGCGGGCGTCCTGCTCGGCAAGCGCAAATCTTTCGGCAATGTCGAGGGGCGCATTCCTGGCACGGAGCACCTCAGCTCCTATATGGCATGGATCAATAGCCAGTTCGATCAGGCGCTTTCCTGGAAAGACGTCGGCTGGGTTCGTGAGCGCTGGCCCGGCAAGCTTATTATCAAAGGCATCCTCGATGTGGAGGATGCCCGCGAAGCAGCCCGAGTGGGCGCCGACGCGATCGTCGTCTCGAATCACGGAGGTCGGCAGCTTGACGGCGCCCCGTCATCGATCTCGATGCTGCCGCGCATTGCCGACGCCGTTGCCGCCGAGACCGAAATTCTGTTCGACGGCGGCATTCGCTCGGGGCAAGACGTCTTTCGCGCGTTGGCACTCGGAGCGAAAGCCTGCCTGCTCGGGAGGGCTTATCTCTACGGTGTCTGCGCTGCGGGCGAAGAGGGCGCATACACGGCCATCGACATCATTGCCAGCGAACTCGACGTCACGATGGCGCTCGCCGGTGTCCGCAGGATTGGCGACATTGGCAGATCGTCACTTGCTTCCGGGACCTGAGTGACAAACCTACTTCGCGCGCGGGAACATGAAGGCGCGCGTCTGCCGGGGCATTTGGATGGCATCGTAGAAGCCGATCGAATCCGGGGCTGAGACCAGCAGGCACATCGTTTCCGGACCTGCTGCTTCCCGCGTTTCAGCGATGAGCCGCTTGCCGATCCCCCGGCCTTGATAAGCTCTATCGACGGCCAGATCCGACAGATAGCAGCAATAAGCGTAGTCCGTGATCGAGCGGGCGACGCCGACGAGCGTATCGCCATCGTGGGCAACAATGATGAGGTTCGATCCGGCGAGCATTCGCGCAATCCGAGCGCGATCTCCCGCGGGTCGTCGCTCCGCGAGCCCGGACCTGACGAGGACGCCGATAAAGCTGTCAGCGTCGAGCGCGTCGACTTTCCGATATTCAATGCCCATGCCCCCCTTTATCACGCCACTTCCCGGAAGGCAGCTATACGCAGCCCGGCACGGACCACGCGGCTGCCGCACACAAACATCGCTCGCGTAAGGTCGGGGTGGCGGCTGTCCGCTACCACCCGCGCGCAGGGCTGTCGTAGCGCTGCGCGCAAACATCATGCGCGCAGGGTTGGCGTGGCGGCTGCGCGGAAATAAAAATGGTGGGCCCGCCAGGACTCGAACCTGGAACCAGACGGTTATGAGCCGTCAGCTCTAACCATTGAGCTACGGGCCCACGCGGCGCACTTCATAACAGAAGTTTTCCGCAACGACAGCACCAGCCTCGCTTTATTTGGGAACTGCAAACGCAATCGCCGCGATCGGGCCGTTTTTAAGACTCGGCCTTTTCTTTCGCCCAGTTTGCCCCGCGTCCGCGTTTGGGAAATTTTTCCTCGTAGGTTTTACCCGTCGCCAACCGGAAAGCCGCATCGCGAGCCTTCCGAAAGTATTTCTGAAAGCGCCGTCTTGCGGCCCAGGCGGGACGCGTCGGATCGCGTATGCTGTCGTGCACGATCAGGGCATCGGAGGGCGCGTCGTGCAATTCCATGCCCGCGTAACGCAAGGACATGGTGCCAACCGTGTAGTGTTCGGGACTGTCTGCCATGCTCTGCATCAGCACGTACTCCGCCGATCCCGACATTGGAGAGTCGCACACGGCTTTCCATGCGCCGACGAACGCGGCGCTGCCCTCGGTGGGCCGGAGAAGCATGACGCGCGTACAGGGCTTCAGGGCGTGACGCGATCCGACGGCCGTTCTTTTCGTCCGCAGCGCGACGTCGCCCGGCGAATTGAGAATGGCTTCGATGTCGCCGCGCACGCGGCAATCGACGTCCATGAGAACCAGAATGTCGTTCGGGTAGTCGTTTCGCGCGGCAGCAAGAACGCTCGGTTTCTGGCGCGTTTGTGTATACCAGCCGCCTTCGAGCTTAGGCCGCTCGTAGAGGTGATGAGATAACCTGTGCTCGACGAGGTTTGCTGAAAAATCCGCCGCCGCCGTAGCATAGTCGGGCGTAAAAAAACCGATGACGATAAAAGGTGACTCGAAGCGTTGGACGATATCGGCGCGGTTGCTGTGGGTCTGACCAGATTCGGCCGTCATACATGCCCCTCGATTGGACGTCCTCCCGAGACGATACCCAGTCCGCGCATAAAATGATACGCGTCGGCCTGCCGTCAGGAGTCCCGGTGGTTAGAAGATGGTCGCGGTGATAGCGGTTTAGCCTGCCGGGGTTTTTCGAAGCCATAACACAATTTTTTACTGTGCCAGACGTTTTTTCGCCGTCGATCTTCCATGAAGACATCATAGCTAAAGACCATGAAAATAATCGAGGAAATCCCTATGCTCCGGGGTCAACGTTCGATTTGGAACTCAGCAGTCTGCATATTCGCGACGCTGGCAGTTATCTTCGCTCTGCAGATATCGCCGTCCTACGCCGACGAAAAGGTCATGGAACGGACGATCACGGTTTCGGCGACCGGTACGGCCACGGCTGAGCCCGACGAGGCACGCATCACGTCCGGCGTCAGCACCGAAGCGTTGAGCGCACGGGAAGCGCTGACCGGTAACAGCGAAGCGATGAACAAAGTCATCGCGGCATTGAAGGCAAAAGGGATCGACGCCAAGGACATTCAAACGGCATCCTTCAATGTCGAACCCGTCATGGATTATTCGAAGGACGGCACGCCGCCGAAAGTTCGCGGCTATCGAGTGAGTAATCAGGTCGTCGTTGTCGTACGCGATCTCGACACTCTTGGCGCTGTGCTCGACGATCTGGTCTCGGCCGGCGCCAACCAGATTCAGGGCCTGGCGTTCGAAGTCTCGAAGGCCGAAATCTTGAAGGACGAGGCGCGCAAGGACGCCATCGCAAACGCGCTCCGTCGGGCGAAGCTCCTCGCAGCGGCAGCGGGAGCCGAGGTCGGCCAGGTTCTCCAGATTTCCGAGGACGCGACGCCGGATATGCCGATAACATACGCAGCGCCGCGCTTCGCCAAGGTCCAAGCCGCCGTTCCGATCGAGCGTGGAACCAGTAAACTGGAAGCGCGCGTCACGACGACGTGGCAGTTGAAATAGGCGCTACTGAAGTTCGATCGTCTCGACATCGACACGCCGCATGGGCGCGCCCGGCTGCAACGCCCAATCGCAATAATTGTGCATTTCACCTGTCTCGCGCACGCGCCTGAGGCGTTCGAGATCGATCGTGCCGGTGACCCACTCCGCCGCGTTGAGCGTCCCCTCGGCGAGGACGCCGGTGTCTGAGAGGCCCTGTTCCGACGGCACATAGATGCCTGCCGCGCCAGCGTTGAAATCGACCGCTGGCGACCACGGAGCATCGCCGACGGTCGGGCTCTGCACGGTCGCGATGGCGTTCTCGAGCGCGCGGGCGAGCGAGCCGGTCCGCACGCGGTGGTAGCCGGAAACGCGTTCCGTGCACGATGGCACCAGCACGACTTCGGCGCCCGCTTCCGCCATGGCGCGGACGAGAAGCGGGAATTCGCTGTCGTAGCAGATTGCGATACCGAAAACTCCGAGCTTGGTCTTGAAGACCCGCACCGTGTTGCCGGCGGAGATGCCCCAATCGCGCTCGAACGGTGTCATGACCAGTTTTTCCTGCACCCCGACGGCGCCGTCCGGCGTGATGAGTTGCGCCGCGTTTACGTATTGCCCGTCCGAAGATCGCAGCGGTCCCGATCCGACGAGAATGTGGACTTTGTGCTTTTTCGCAAGCTCGGCGTGAAACTGTACGCGCTCCGGCGTCAGCTCCGCGACCTTCGCAAGCGTCTCCTTGAGATCACCGTAAACCTCAGGGCCGAAGCACGCAGCTTGCTCGATTGCGGCGTACTCCGGATAGACGAGAAGGGCGGCGCCGGTCGCAGCGCCGTTCTTGGTCCAGAGAGCAACCTTCTCCTCCCACTCGGCCAACGTCTTCGGCTGACCGATAGGATATTGCGCGCTCGCAACTTTCAGGGTCTTCGGCTGCTTGCTCAAAGGGTCTTCATCCAGAACTGCATATCGTGGCGCGTTTCGTGTGGTTGGTCGATGTCCTTCCAGTCGTAAGTCGCAACGATGCCATCGACCGGGGCATAGCCGCGCTTTTTCCAGAAAGGATCAAGTGGGGCATAGTCGGCTGGTTTCAATGGGTGATCGTCGGGGCGGATGACGCGGCAGAACGTCGAAAATTGGAAGCCGCCGAGCTTGTGCGCCTGGGCTTCGCGGCCGTCGAAAAACGCGTGCCCGAGCCCATAGCCGCGATGGCTTTTCAAAAGCACGCTCTCGCCGCAGTAAAAGATTTTCGAGATATCGTATCCTGCCTTACGGAACGGCTCGCCGAATTCGTCCGCGTGCTCGATCATCGGCGCTCCGGTCGAGGCGCCGACCATCTCCGAGCCGTCATAAGCGGCGATGACGACCGCGCCCTTGGCCGCTGCGAATGTCTTCAGGTATTTCTCTTCGTATTCCAATGTGCCGTCGTAGAGATACGGCCAGTCGCGAAACACGATGATGCGCAGTCGCGCGAGATCGGGGAGGATCTTGTAGATCTCCTCCCCCGTGATCGATTTGACGTCGAGTTTCTTTTTCTCGCCGGCTGCCGCCATCGACTGTTTTCCCTTTAGCCTGCGACCTGCGCAATCCAGTCGGTCAGATTGTAATACGTCGTGACGCGCGCGATCTTTCCATCTCGCACCGCGAAAAACGTACCTGCCGGCAACACGTATTTCTGCCCGGTGGCGTCAGGCAGGCCTTCCTCAGTGTTCTTGTAAACACCATGCACGTTGAATTCGGCGGCAGCACGCGTCGCATCCTTCGAGACGAGGACGACGATGTCCTTCAGCTCTTCCTTGTAATTGTGCGTCATGCGCGCATTGAAGGCACGAAACTTCTCTTTGCCCTGCCGCCGTTCACCCTGGTTGACGTCGTGGATGACGTCGTCCGTCAGAAAATCGAGCATCGCGTCGGTGTCGCCACGGTTGAAGGCCGCGTAGTAATCTCGGATCAGGGCGGCCGTCGCAGCGCGGTTTTGCGATTCGGGGGTCGTGTCGGACATGGAAGTCTCCGGGCTGATGTTTCATGCTTTGCCGGCGGTCTTAGCAGGTCGCGGTCGCCCCTTCCATGCGCATAAACGGTGCGGTAAACGCGACATTTCTGACCTTATATCTCGTAAATGGGGATCGAGAATGGCGGGCGTCGCGGAACTCTTCGTTACTCAAGTCTATCGCGAGGAATTGGCGCGCGGTGCGACGGCGGGACTGATCGAGGAACTGGTGCACGCCGCACATGACGTGGCCGCCGAGGATCGGGCCGGTCAGGCTTGGTCGAAGGCGAACGACTATCCGGGATATACATCTTACGCTTCCCTTGGCGATCTGCCCGACCGGCATCCGGCATTTGCCGATCTCGTCGGCGTGCTCGATCGCCACGTTGGACGCTTCGCGAAAACGCTCGATCTCGACTTGGCAGGCAAGCGCCTCGGCATCGACAGCCTTTGGATTAATGTTCTCGATCGCGGCGGCCATCACGGTGCCCATATTCATCCGCACTCGGTCATTAGCGGCACGCTTTATCTGGCCCTTCCGAAGGACGCGAGCGCCATCAAGTTCGAAGACCCCCGCTTGGCGATGATGATGGCAGCGCCGCTTCGCAAGCGCGATGCGCATGAGAAAAATCGCACGTTCGTTTCGATAGTGCCGAAGGCCGGAACCCTGCTGCTCTGGGAAAGCTGGCTACGGCACGAAGTTCCGGTCAATCACGCGAAATCCGAGCGTGTGTCGGTGAGCTTCAATTACGCTTGGGGTGCGTCGGAGAAAGATCACGCGCCGATCACGTGAACGACGAGGCTGCGGGTGTGCGGGCGGCGCCGATGCTCGAACAGGTAAAGTCCTTGCCAGGTGCCGAGCATCATTGCGCCGTTAGCGACCGGGATCGTCAGCGTCATCTGCGTCAAGGCCGACTTGACGTGGGCCGGCATGTCGTCGGGACCCTCGGCGCGATGAATGAAAAGCGGGTCACCGTCTGGCACGAGACGCTTGAAAAAAGCCACGAGGTCGCGCTGGACGTCGGGGTCGGCGTTTTCCTGGATCAGCAGCGAGGCCGAGGTGTGCCGGCAGAAAACGTGCACCAAACCGGTTTCGATGCCGGAATCGGCCACGATTTTCGCGACGTTTCCAGTAAATTCGATAAGGCCGGGGCCGTTCGTTTCGAGTGTCAGGGTGTTTTGGAACTGGCGCATGCTGGAACCTGGGCTCGGGAGTTCCTATGTTATCGCGATGAGCAGAGCATTCGTCAAAGAGACCGAAGGCCTCGACGAGCTTCACGAGAAGCTCGTTTCGGAGCACCGAAACCTCGTTACCTCGGAGGGCCTTGCCTTCATCGAGGGCGAGGTCAAACGCCTTCAGGACGAGATCGCGGCCGCGCACGCGGCGGACGACCGCAACGCGATTGCGCGCGCAACGCATGATCTGCGCTACTGGAACCAGCGGCTCGGCACGGCCGAGGTGCAACCGCCAGCTGAGGACGTATCCGTGGTGTCGTTCGGGTCTCGCGTGACGCTCGAAAGGAATGACGGCCGAATTCAGAAATTCCAGATCGTCGGCGAGGATGAAGCCGATCCCGCCAAAGGGTCTATCTCGTATGTCTCGCCTTTGGCGCAGGCTCTGATGGGCAAATCCGTCGGTGACGTCGTCAAGGCGGGCGTTGGAGAAGCCGAAATCACGAAAATCGAATAGGCGTACGCTAAAGCCGCGATGCCGCGAGATCGCTGATTGCACCCGGATGCTGCCGGGTCTAAGCAGCGGCTAGCATCGCACACGCGAAAATGCGGAGGAGGTACCTAAATGATCAAAGTCAGCGTGATGTATCCGAACGTTCCGGGCGCGCGGTTCGATCATGAGTATTATCGCGATAAGCATATGCCGATGGTCGCGAGCAAAATGGGCGACAAGTGCAAGTCCTACACGGTCGATAAGGGCATCGGCGGCGGCGCGCCCGGCACGCCGGCGACGTACATCGGCATGTGCCATATCTACTGTGACTCGGTCGCTGCCTTTCAAGCAGGCTTCGGCCCGCACGCCAAGGAGATACTTGCCGACATCCCGAACTACACGGACTTGGCGCCGGTCATCCAGATCAGCGAAGTTGTCGTCGGTTAAGGCGGCGACATCAGCGATGGGTTGAAGAAAAGGGCCGCTTTTGCGACCCTTTTTTATTACTAGACGAACATCCCGCCTGAGACTTCAATCCTCTGCGCGTTGATCCAGCCGTTCTCATCGGTCAGGAGATTGGCGATCGCGGGCCCAATGTCGTCGGGCAGTCCAGCGCGGCCGAGTGCAGTGACGGATGCAACGAAATCGTTCAGCTGCTTATTGTCCCGCACGGCGCCACCGCCGAAGTCCGTTGCTATGGCCCCCGGCGCAACGGTATTGACGGCAATGCCGCGCGGACCGAGTTCCTTGGCAAGATAACGCGTCAGCACTTCGATCGCGCCCTTCATCGACGCATAAGCCGCGAAGCCGGGCAGGCTGAACCGCGCCAATCCGCTGGAGAGATTCACGATCCGCCCGCCGTTGGCAATCAGCGGCAGCAGCGTCTGCGTCAGGAAAAACACGCCCTTGAAGTGGATGTTCATCAGGCGATCGAAATCGGCTTCGCTCGTTTCGGCAAAGGGAGAATGAATGCCGATGCCGGCATTGTTGACGAGATAATCGAAGCTGTCGCGCGACCAGACGCTTTTCAGAGCCGTGCGTACCTCCTCGGCGAAGGCAGGGAAGGACGCAACGTTGCCCGTGTCGAGCTGGAACATCACCGCTTTTCGCCCGAGCGCTTTGATCGCCGCGACCGTCTCGTCGGCCTCGGCCTTGTTGGCGTGATAGGTGCCGATGACGTCGACGCCCTTCCGGGCAAGAGCGACGGCAGTGCTGCGGCCGAGCCCGCGGCTGGCGCCTGTGATGAGCGCGATGTTGGTGCTGTCGGGCATTCCTTGCCTCCTCAAAATGAGCTCGCGGTTAAACCGCTGATTGAGCGCGAGGTCGATGGCTATTTGAACACCGTAACGCTGCCGGGTCAGCGCTGCCGAAAGCTATGGAGCTGCGGCGAAGCTGGGCCTTGGCAGCATCCGGGTGCCGCGTGGGGGGTGTCGAGGACGCCCTCGCCGAGGGCAGCCTCGTGCCGCTGCGCGAAGAGACGTCGCCGTAACCGTTGCACGTACCGCTCCTCTATGCCAGAAACCGCCAGCTCCCACCGCGCGTGCGCGTCTTTGTCGATTGGGTGCTCACGGAATTCAAGTCGCCATTATCCTAATTGATGCTCGCCGGGAGTGGCTGAAAACGCTAAGTAATCAGACGGATCCCGCCGCGTATTAAACTTTCCACGCTTTTCGCGGCGGCATTTATATATAATGGGAATTCATTTGCGCACCCGCGCCGTCCTCATGCATTGCGCGGGCATCCGGTACCCCGCACACCTAGGGCATTCCATTTACCGTGACTGATAAAAATCCCGATCCCGTGGTTGAGCAGGCTCCCGACCCGCCGCCACCCGACACCACGATGCGCTCGCTCGAAGAACGCATCCGGCAACAAGAAATTCTAGCCGAATTGGGCGTGGTCGCGCTTCAGGGTCCCTCGCTCGGGGAACTGCTCGCCAGGACGGCGTATCTTACCGCCAAGGGGCTGCGCGCCGAGTTCTGCAAGGTGATGGAATACCTGCCGGCGGAAAACCGGCTGCTGGTCACGGCAGGGGTTGGCTGGAAACCCGGCATCGTTGGGCGTGCCAGCGTCGGAGCGGATCTCGAATCCCCAGCGGGCTTTGCGTTGCGCACGGGAAAGCCGGTGATTTCGAACCATCTCGAAAACGAGGAACGGTTTCGCACGCCTGAGATTCTGGAGATCCACGGCGTCCGCCGCGCAATGAACGTTATCCTGCAGGGCGACGGCAAACCTTTCGGCGTACTCGAGGTCGATAGCCGCTCCGACGATCAATTCGTCGAGGGCGATCTCGCGTTTCTGCAGGGCGCCGCGAACATTCTCGGCATGGCGATTGAGCGCGAGCGATATGAGCGTCACCTCAAAGAAGCCCTGGACCGCCATGAAGTTCTGCTCAAGGAAATCAATCATCGCGTCAAGAACAGCCTGACCATCGTCGCGACGATGCTCCGGCTGCAGGCGATGAAAACCAACGAACCAAGGCTGACGGAGCAGCTGGAAGAAGCGTCGCAACGCGTTCATGCCGTCGCGCGCGCCCATGAGCGGCTTTATCACAGCAACGATATCGATGCGCTGGACCTCGGCGTTTATGTCGAATTGGTTTGCAAGGACCTCAGCGCCAATCTCAGTGAATGCGATATCCAGGTCGAGACGGAAAACGGATTGGTTCTCTCGACGGATCGTGCGATCTCGGCGGCCCTTATCATCTCCGAATTGGTCATGAACGCAGCGAAGTACGCATATGGAGACGCTTCCGGCGGCCGCATCTGGGTGCGCATAGCGCGCGCTGGCGACGATAAAGCCGAGCTATCTGTCAGAGATGAGGGTGCAGGGCTTCCCGATGACTTCGATCCGCTGTCATCGAAAAGCTTGGGTATGACGATTATCGCCGCTTTTACCCAGCAGCTCGACGGAGAACTGGACATCAAGGCCCAAAACCCCGGAACCGAATTCCTGGTGATCCTGCCGCTTGGGAGAGAGGGCTCTGGCGGCCAGTGAGCGCCCTGGTGCCTTTGCACGGAAGCATTGAATGTGAAAAGGGCCGCTTTCGCGGCCCTTGTGATCAGTTATCCAGGAAGCTCCTGAGCTTCCGTGACCGGCTGGGATGCTTCAGCTTGCGAAGCGCTTTGGCTTCGATCTGGCGAATACGTTCGCGTGTCACCGAGAACTGTTGGCCGACTTCTTCGAGCGTGTGATCGGTGTTCATGCCGATACCGAAGCGCATGCGCAGCACGCGCTCTTCGCGTGGCGTCAGCGAGGCGAGCACGCGCGTCGTCGTATCGCGCAAGTTCGACTGGATCGCAGCTTCGATCGGCAGCACAGCGTTGCGGTCTTCGATGAAATCACCGAGATGCGAATCTTCTTCATCGCCGATCGGCGTTTCGAGTGAGATCGGCTCCTGCGAAATCTTCATGACTTCGCGGACCTTTTCAGGCGAGAGTCCCATCGATTCCGCAATCTCGTCGACCGTTGGTTCACGGCCGAGTTCTTGCAGCAGCTGACGGGAAATT
>JAICLG010000257.1 GCA_025927515.1 Hyphomicrobium sp. | reverse complement strand
ATTACCTTGTCCGCCTCGGCTTCCCGCCTGAAAAAATCGCGCTCGGCTACGATGTCGTCGATAATAAACATTTCGGATCTGGAAGCGCGTTAGGCCTAAGCACGATGACGTGCCTCCGGCCGCGCGATTACTTTTTCTGCTGTTCGCGTTTCGTCGAGGGAAAGAATCTCCATGGGCTCGTTGATGCGTTCAGACACTACCAACAGTCGGCCGGAGATGATGCTTGGAATCTGGTTATCGCGGGCGATGGTCCGCTTTACGCAAGCCTGTCCCGGTACATAGAAGACCTGTCCCTCGCGACGCACGTGCATTTGGTCGGACGAAAAACATATCAGGAGCTTCCGCCGCTCTACGCTGCCGCGGGCGCCTTCGTCTTTCCAAGCTCAGCCGAAACTTGGGGCCTGGTTGTCAATGAAGCGATGGCCGCCGGTCTTCCTGTTCTCGTGTCCAGTGCCGTCGGATGCCACATCGATCTCGTCGAGGACGGCATCAATGGATACATCTTCGATCCGATCGACACAGCAGGCCTCGCAGAACTCTTTTCTAAAATCGCGAACGCGCCGGACAGGAATGCAATGGGGAACGCAAGCCGGCGGATTATTCGCCATTGGGACCTGGACCGTTTCACATCCGGCCTCATCGCAGCAACATCGATAGCCCGCGTCTCCCGTGTAGCACCACGTTCCGCAACCGCTACTGCGATTGCAGCCGCTTTGTCATATCGCTCCTGACGCAGATGAAAGCCGCTTTAGTTACGTCTTATCTTACCCGATCGGGTGGCGGCGTCTCCGCGGCCGTCGAAGCGCTATCAGGAAACCTGTTCGCGGCCGGAACAAACGTACATGTCGTCGGAATCAAGGACCGCTACTGCGACACCGGTTACGGCGATTGGAGTGGCAGCTCGTATTCTGCACTTCCCGTTCGCGGTCCGGGTGCTCTAGCCTATGCACCGGACATGCTCCACCGGTTGCATGATCTCGCCCCCTCGATTGCGCATACCCATGGCATGTGGACCTATCCATCGCGGGCGGTGTCGCAGTGGTCCTGCCGTACACACCGTCCCTACATCGTCTCCCCGCACGGCATGTTGGATCCGTGGGCGCTGCATAACGCACGCTGGAAAAAGAAGATTGCGGGGTGGCTATACGAAAACGCCCATCTGCGCCACGCAAGCTGCTTGCACGCCCTCTGCGAAGCAGAGGCGCAAGCCATACGTCACGTTGGCCTTACAAATCCGATATGCGTCATCCCGAATGGGGTTGCTCTTCCGCCAGCCGCGATCAACGATATCCCCCCGCCTTGGACTCACATCGTCCACGACGATGCCAACGTGATGCTTTTCCTCGGCAGGCTTCACCCAAAAAAGAATCTGCTTTCCTTGCTCGACGCGTGGTCAATGGCAGCGGACGAGGACTGGCATCTGGTCATTGCTGGATGGGATCAAGGAAACCATAAAAAGCACATCAAAGCAGCGATCGAGCGGCACGGGTTGGACAACCGCGTGCACATTCTCGGTCCGCTCTTTGGCCGAGATAAGGACCTCGCATTGCGGCACGCGCGCGCGTTCGTGCATCCATCCCTCAGCGAAGGTTTGCCGTTGGCCATCCTCGAAGCGTGGTCCTACGCGCTGCCCGTCCTCATGACGGAGGCATGCAATCTCCCGCAAGGATTCCACGCATCTGCCGCCGCACGCCTTGCACTCGATCCCGGCGAGATGGCGCACGATCTTCAATGCTTCCTGCGCCTCGATCGCAGTCACCTCGCAGAAATCGGCCGCAATGGCCGAAGACTCGTCGAAACGCACTTCAGCTGGTCCAACGTCGCCCACGAGATGCGCGCCGTGTACGAATGGCTCGTAAACAAAAGCGAGCAACCATCAACAGTCCGGACAATCTGAGGCCTCTGCCCTCCGTTATGCAGCTCGCCTCCTACGACAAGCAATCCTTTGTGCGGGGACGCTCCAAATGGGTCGAAGCCGCCTGGCTGCTCGTGCAATGGTGTCTTGTAAGTTCTTCTCTGCCAGGAGCCGCGCACCGCCGCGCGATATTGCGATTATTCGGCGCGCAAATCGGAACCGGCGTCGAAATAAAATCCAGAGTGCGTATCAAATTTCCATGGCGATTGAAGATCGGCGCGCACAGCTGGATCGGCGAAGACGTGTGGATCGACAATCTGGCTGACGTCCATATCGGCTCCAATTGTTGTGTGTCGCAAGGCGTTTACCTGTGCACCGGCAGCCACGACTGGACGAAGCCAACTTTCGATCTGATCGTCCGGCCAATTCGTGTCGGAGATCACTCATGGATCGCCGCTCGCAGCACGGTCGGGCCGGGTGTGACTACGGGTGAAGGGAGCGTCCTGGCGCTCGGGAGTGTCGCAACCAGCGACCTCGCACCGTGGTCAATCTACTCCGGCTCACCGGCTATGTTCCTCAGATCTCGACGCCGAAACGCCTCCACACGAATCTGAGTCGCACGCGATCTACGCTATTCGATCGCAGCTCGCCCTTGACTTGCTTCGCGGAGCAGCGACCCATGCCGTATTCCATATGCCGTGACGCGTTATTCCCTAGCCTTCGAGACAAGCATGTTTCATATCGCATCCAAAGTTCTGTTTTTCATCTTTCAGCCGTCGAACTTCGCCGTATTCCTGCTCATTGCAGGATTGGTCGGTCGCAGGGCATGGCCACGTGCCGCGAAAGGCATGATCGTCGCCGGTCTCGGCTGGATCGTTCTGGCTGGCTTCTTGCCCATCGGCAACGCGCTCATCCTGCCGCTTGAGGAGAGATTTGAGTCGCATCAGCCCGCACTACCGCAAGGCGGCGTGACCGGCATCATCATTCTCGGTGGCTTTGAAGACGGCTGGGTGAGTGCCGGACGTGGCGGCCTTGCCGTCAATGAAGCGGCCGAGCGGTTGACGGAGGCTGTGCGGATCGCACGGCTGCTACCTGATGCAAAAGTCGTCTTTACCGGTGGCGTTGGAGATTTATTCGAGGGAGCCGAAGCAGGCTCCGCCGTGCGCAAATATCTCGAGGATGTCGGCATCGCACCGGATCGCATTGTGATCGAGAATGCATCGCGAGACACGTATGAAAACGCCATCTTCACAAAAAAGCTTCTGATGCCGAAACCTCACGATCGATGGCTTCTCATCACATCCGGCTATCATATGCCGCGCGCCATTGGGGCTTTCAGACAGGCGGGATTCAACGTCATTCCCTTTACGGTTGATTTTCGGACGCGCGACGCCGGCGATCTCTTTCGCCCATTCGGAAACATCGCCGCCGGACTGCAACGGGCCGATCTCGCGGTGAAGGAATGGATCGGCCTCGTCGCCTATCGCGTCACCGGACGAAGCTCAGCCCTCTTTCCTGGACCGTGAAGGCCGACTTACGGCCGCCTGCTGCTAAACTCATCCGCCGTCACATTGCGCGCGATCGTCATTAATCGGTTCTTTTATCCGGACCATTCGGCGACAAGCCAGATGCTGTCCGATCTTGCGTTTGGCCTCGCAGAGCGCGGGCTGAAGATTACCGTGATAACGAGCCGGCTTGATTACGCATCCAACGCGCCACCTCGCGCACGCTCGGAAACCATCGACGGAGTCGACGTCCGACGCATCTGGACGACACGATTCGGGCGCTCGCGCTTGCTTTTAAGAGCGATTGATTATCTGACTTTCTATTGCAGCGCCGCTTGGGAGTTATTTCGCACTGCAAATCGCGACGACATTGTCATAGCGATGACCGATCCTCCAATGCTCTCGGTCATAGCGGCGCCGATCATCAAGCTACGCGGCGCACGTCTCGTCACTTGGCTGCAGGACTTGTTTCCCGAAATCGCCGAGGCCCTGAACGTCGGAGGCAAACTCACGCGTCTGCCTTTCTCTCTTTTGCGCGGCATTCGGAACATCTCCTTGCGTTCCGCTGACATGAACGTGGCCATCGGCGAATTAATGGCCGACCAGTTGTCTGGGTCCTGCGTTCCTCATGGCCGAATCCGTGTCGTGCCGAATTGGGCCGACACCGATATCCTGGCTCCAATATCCAGTGAGGACAATCACTTCCGGCGCGACTGGAATTTATCGGATTACTTTGTCATCGGTTATTCCGGAAATCTTGGTCGCGCACACGAAATGGAAACACTGCTGGAAGCGATTGGAGCGCTCGAAGCGCGCATTCAAGACCCGCTCTCTCATTCCGTGCGTTGGCTCTTCATCGGCGGCGGCCACACGTTTGAGATTATGAAGCGCGAAGTATCGCGTCGCGGATTGAAGTCTGTGACGTTCAGACCGTATCAACCCCGCGAACAGCTGTCGCAAAGCCTTTCGGCAGCTGACGTTCACATCGTGACGCTCAAGCCCGAGCTTGAGGGCT
>JAICLG010000382.1 GCA_025927515.1 Hyphomicrobium sp. | reverse complement strand
TTCTGATGTCGGCGGGGATCGAGCTGCCGAAGCGCGTATTCGCGCACGGGTTTCTGTTCAACCGCGGTGAGAAGATGTCGAAGTCGGTCGGCAACGTCGTCGACCCGTTCGATCTCGTCAAAGCCTACGGCCGCGATGCCGTCCGTTATTTTTTCCTGCGCGAGGTTATGTTCGGCCAGGACGGCAACTATTCGCCGGAAGTAATCGCCAACCGCATCAACGCCGACCTTGCGAACAATCTCGGCAATCTCGCGCAGCGTTCGCTGTCGATGATTTTCAAGAATTGCGACGGCGCCATTCCCGAGCCCGGCGCCTTCAGCGCCGAGGATCAGGCAGTTCTCTCTGCCGCCGATGCTCTCTATGCTGCAGCTCGCAGCGAGATGGAGCGCCAGGCGATTACGAAATATCTCGATGCCGTTTGGAGCGTCGTTGCGGACGTGAACCGCTATTTTGCGGCCGAAGAGCCTTGGGCCAAGAAGAAGACCGATCCGGCGCGCATGGCGACGATCCTCTACGTCACGGCCGAATGCGTACGCCAGTTTGCGATCCTCGCGCAGCCGGTCATGCCTGAGAGCGCGACCAAGTTGCTCGACTTGCTTGCGGTTCTCCCGGAAGCGCGCACATTTGCAAATCTTGGAGCCGAGGGACGCCTGAAACCAGGAACTCCGATTCCGGAGCCTCAGGGCGTTTTCCCGCGCTATGTTGATCCGGACGAGCCGAAGGGCAAGAAATCGTGATGCTTGTAGATCACCATTGCCATCTCGATTTTCCGGACTTTGCATCGGAATTGGACCAGATCGTGGCGCGGGCGCGTGAAGCCGGCGTCGGCACGATGGTGACGATTTCGACGCGCATCCGCCAATTCGACAAGGTCCTCGCGGTCGCCGAGCGCTTTGAGAATGTCTATTGCTCCGTCGGCACGCATCCCCACAACGCGCACGAGGAACTCGACATTCCGCTCGAACGGATCGTCGAGCTGACACGTCATCCGAAGGTTGTCGCGGTGGGGGAGGCGGGCCTCGATTACCACTACAAGCACTCGACGCCCGAAGCCCAGGCCGAAGGGTTTCGCCGCCATATCGCAGCGGCGCGCGAAACCGGACTGCCGCTTGAAATTCACACGCGCGAAGCCGACGACGATACGATCGCCATTCTCGAAGACGAGCACGCGAAGGGCGCGTTCCCGGCCGTGCTCCATTGCTTTACCGGCGGCCGTAAGCTTGCCATGCGTGCGCTCGAACTCGGCCTTTACGTCTCGTTCAGCGGCGTGATTACATTCAAGAATTCCGACGCGTTGCGTGAGATCGCTGGCGATGTACCCCTCGACCGCCTGCTCGTCGAGACGGATGCGCCGTTCCTGGCGCCGACGCCCTTTCGTGGGTCGCGCAACGAACCATCGTATGTCGCCCGCACGGCGGCGGCCCTCGCGGCGGTCAAGGGCGTTTCAAATGACGAGATCGCCCGGGCGACCACCGATAACTTCTTTCGTCTCTACGCCAAGGCAAAACGTCCTGCGGCTGCAGCGAGCGGGTCGGCCGCCGCATGAGCTACAGGTGCACGATCCTGGGATGCGGCTCTTCTGGTGGCGTGCCACGTATCGGCATGAACTGGGGCGCATGCGATCCTGAAAATCCGAAGAACCGCAGGCTTCGCTGCTCGGCGCTCGTGGAACGCAAGGGTTCCGGTGGACAGACCGCGGTTCTGATCGACACGTCGCCCGACTTCCGCGCCCAGATTCTCGCGACGCGCCTGATGGGACTCGACGCCGTGCTCTACACGCACGATCACGCCGACCACACGCACGGGATCGACGACCTCCGCATGGTCGCATTCTCGATGAAGCGCCGCGTCGACGTCTATTTCGATGCAGCGACGGGAGCCAGCCTCAAATCGCGCTTCGGCTACTGCTTCGAGACGCCTGCCGGTTCGCCGTATATGCCCATTCTCGACGGCCATCTGATCGACGGCGCGTCGCCGATCGCGATTGAAGGTGCGGGCGGCACGATCTCCGCACAACCGATTGCGCAATGGCACGGGAGCATTGCTTCGCTCGGCTACCGCATCGGAAATCTCGCTTACTCACCGGACATCAGCGACATTCCGGAAGCGTCGATTCCGTACCTTGAAGGCCTCGACGTCTGGATCGTCGATGCGCTGCGTTACACGCCGCACGAAAGCCACTTCAGCGTCAAGCAGGCCGT
>JAICLG010000156.1 GCA_025927515.1 Hyphomicrobium sp. | reverse complement strand
TTCGGGTAGAAGATCGGCGTCGTGATGTAATATTTTTCCGCCACTCTCGGTATCTTTCTGACGTGCCTGCCATGCGCAAAATTGCGCCCTGCTCAGCCGCGACTCGCTGCCTCGAGGCGGGCGAAAGTTCCCAGGATGAGCGATTTGCGATCAAGATTCAGAGCTGTCGCATCAGCCTTGTCGCGGGCCGTTGTTTCCCATAGCTCGGCGAACGTGGCAAGGCGCTCAGGCCCGATCAGCCGCCCGGCGAGGGCGACATCGCGTTCGGGGCCCTTGCCGGTCGCCTGAATTGCGATGAGCCGCGCGAGAGCTGATTGGTAAAGATCGAAAAAAAGCTCGAATTTGCGATCTTGAGCCGCCGGTTGAAGCTCGTCGGCGAGGTTGTGGACCGTCTTCAGATCGAGCTTGTTGGGAAGACCATTCAGAATGCTGTCGATGCGCGTGTGCAGGGCCAAGCCGCCGCCGCTGAGCAGCGTCAAGAAGCGGCCGACGCTCCCCTCCGCCAACGGCAGCAGCGGTTCCCAGACGTGCGCTTCCGGAACAGGCTTTCCAGCGCTCGTCAGGGCTTGACTGGCCGCACGTTTCAGATCGGCCTCCGAAAGCGCTGCGAGCGCAACGACGCGGCATCGCGATCGTATGGTTGGAAGTAGCCGTCCCGGTGCGGCCGTGAGAACGAAAAAGATCGTTCGGGGCGGCGGCTCCTCGAGTGATTTCAGCAGCGCATTGGCTGCATTCGCGTTCATCTCGTCGGCGCTATCGACGATGACGACGCGCCAGCCCTGCTCTTCCGGACTGAGCGCCAGAAACGATTTCAGGCGGCGCACTTCATCAACGGGAATGTTTTGCGAGAAACGTTTCGTTTTTGGATCGTAGGTGCGGCGGACGACGAGCAGCGCCGGATGCGACAATGCCCGGATCTGCCGGTCGGTCGGTGAGTCCGGCTCGATGCTCAAACCCTGGCCGAACAAGTCGCGCTCTTCAGGCCGCGCCAGCGCCATGCGCGCAACCTGATACGCGAGCGTCGCCTTACCGACGCCCTTGGCGCCGGCCAACAGCCACGCATGATGCATGCGGCCGCTGGCCAGCCCCTCCGCAAGCATCGCCTGGGCCGCGTCCTGACCGATGAGCGAACGGGTCTCGCGCGGATGGGGAAAATCATCGAGCCTGTCGGCCTCGGGCGGAGCTTCCGCGTCCGCGACCGCCGGTGCGCGCGCCATCAGTTCGCCTCGGCGAGCAGGTGTGCCGATACGGCTTGCCATACTGCGGTTTCGACACTCGACACGGACAGGCTTGCATCGATCAGCACACAGCGTTTCGGCTCGTTGGTGGCGATCTCCAGGAATCCCTTGCGCAGCGTCTCATGGGTTTCGATGCGCTCGGCGTCGTAGCGCGAAAGCGTGCCCCGGCTCTGCGCGCGCTCCACGCCTTCGCTTGCCGGAAGATCGAGGATCAATGTCAGATCCGGAAAATCCGGCGCGACCGTGTAGTGCTCAAGCAGAGAAATCAACTCGGGTTCGAGGCTGTAGAGCTTGCCTTGATAGACGCGCGTTGAATCGATGAAGCGGTCCGATATGACCCACGTGCCTTCGTCGAGCGCCGGACGAATGACGGAGGTGACGTGCTCGGCACGCGCGGCGGCGAAAAGCAAAAGCTCGGTGACGGGATCGGTCGGACGATCTTTCAAGATGAGGCCGCGCACATCTTCCCCGACCGGCGTGCCGCCAGGCTCACGGGTGACGATGACGGGAATGCCCGCGCGTTCCAGGCGTTCGGCCAGCCGTTTGGCTTGTGTCGATTTGCCGACACCCTCGCCACCCTCTAACGTGATGAATTTTCCGCGCTTCATGGGCCTCGTCTCGAGTTCCGGCGGCTTAATTTAGAATGCCAGGCGCCGCAATGCCATCAGCACGAGTGAATCGATTCCTTCGCGAAAGATGCCGCCCTTTTCGACATCCTTCGTCGCGTAAAGCGGTAGCTTAGTCGCGGCGCTCGTCGAACTCGACAGCTTCAATGTCGCGACCTGATCGCCTTTTCTCACGGGCGGCTTCAGCGGCGCCTTATATTCGATTTCGGCCGAAATTTTCTGGTTGGCGGGATATTTCTGAACCGTGAACATGACATCGCTTTTGGAGGCAAGCGGCACATACCAGCTCGTGCCGCCCCACACGCGTGCATATCCAATGACCTCGTTTGCATCGAAAAGGCGGACGGAGCTGTAGGATTTGAAACCGAGGTCGAGAAGCTTGGCTGCCTCTTCCTTGCGTTGGTCGGCTTTTTCGAGCCCGCTGACGACGACGATCAGGCGTTTCCCGTTCTGCACCGCTGAAGCGACGAGCCCATACCCCGAAGCGTCGGTATGCCCGGTTTTCAAACCGTCGACGCCTATATTCAGGAAGAGCAGCGGATTGCGGTTGACGAAGCGGTGGTTGCGGTAGCGAAATTCCTTCTGCGCAAACACAGGATAATAGTCGGGGTATTCGTTGATGATGTAACGTGCAAGCGTTGCGAGATCACGCGCGCTCATCAGTTGGTGGGGATCGGGTAATCCGCTTGGGTTGGCGAACGTCGATTTGGTCAAACCGATCCGGCGAGCCTCATCGTTCATCATGCGCGCGAAAGCGGAGATGCTCCCGGCCATGCCTTCCGCGACGCACATCGCAGCGTCGTTGCCCGACTGCACGGCGATGCCCTGAATGAGTTCATCCACCGTCACCTTCGTATTGACGGGTACCATCATCGCGGATGTTCCAGATGGTGCACCGCCATTGCGCCAGGCATTGACGCTCATCGTGAATTCGTCGGTCTTGTGGATGTGGCCTTCCTTCATGGCGCGGAAGAGAACGGCAAGCGTCATCAGCTTGCTCATGCTCGCGGGCGGCGCGGGCTCGTCGGCTCTTTGCTGGAAAAGCGTTGCGCCCGTCGCGGCATCAATAAGGATGGCGCGCGGGGCCTTTGTCGCGAAGCCTTCCTCTGCGGCCGCTGCCGAACCGGCCACCGCAATAAAGTAAGCCGCGATCAGCGCCCAAACGAGAAACAGAGAGCGGATATTGGTCAAAAGGATCATGCCGCATTCGCTTTGGGCCACCTTCACGCGGCGGCGTTTTGCGATTGGCTCGGAGTATCCAACCCGACGGCGTCAGGGTCAACGCTCGGTGCATCAGAGGCGTGTTAATCCGAAACGATCGCGGTATCGGCGACACCATAGGCGGCAATCTGATTTTGCGTCCGGTTCGCGGCATCGGGTGAGAATGGGCCGACCCGCACACGATAGACTTGGCTGCCGTCTTCGACTTGCATCGGTGCGACTTCGACGGGCCCGAGGGTGCCGAGTTCGCGGCGCAGCCGCTCAGCGTTCGAGCGGTCGCGGAATAGACCGACCTGCACATATGTTCGCGCCGGCGCGAACGGCCTGATCGCCGGTGACGGCGCCGTAAGAGACATCCGGTCCCGATTCATGCCTGCCAGGCTTGCGGTCTGTACCGGTGGATTGGGCGTCCGGCGCGGCGCCGGTGACGGTGATTTTCCTGTCAGGGATTCCCGGTATCCGAGTGGCGACCATCGATCAGGGGCATCGGCGGGGAGAGTTGCATCTGCGTATCGACGCGGCGCATTGTTATATGCGAGGGCGACGGGTGGTCCCCCTCTCTCACGCTGCATCTGTTGGGCCAAGTACTGCCTCTCGCGGCGGTCGTCGCCGTTGAGCGGAGCCGGGCCTGCATATTGAACGCGCACGCGAGCCCGCCCGCTCTTTACGTAGCCAAGTTGCTTAGCCGATGCATATGACAGATCGATGATCCGGTCGTTGACGTAGGGCCCGCGATCATTGACCCGGACGAGAACGCTCCTGCCATTATCGAGATTGGTGACAAGCGCATAGCAAGGCAGAGGCAGAGTTGGATGCGCGGCCGTCAGAGCATTGGCGTCGAAAACTTCGCCGTTGGCGGTCTTGCGGCCGTGAAAATCGGCGCCATACCAGGACGCCACGCCATACTCGACGTAGTTCGGATCTTCGCGTGGAACATACCATCGCCCGGCCACCTGGTAGGGGGCGCCCAGCTTGTATATTCCGCCGCCTTTTGGAATGTTTTCGGATGCGACGCGTGGACTTGTACTAACACCGTACTCGGATTCGGTAAAAACGGAGCGGGACACGCCGCCGATCGTGCGGACCGGCGGATCGCTTGAACAGGCGGAGACGAGCGCCGTCGCGGTCGTTACCAGCATGGCGCAGCCTGCCAGCCGCGCATTTGGGCCCCTGTTCATTACGCAACTCAACTCGATACGCTACGCCCGCTCCGGCCGACGCCCGCCGCTCATTAAAGCAGCGGGCTGACCGAGGCTTGCCGGAAAGATGGCAGATGCGGCTTAGGATCAGGTTAAGCGCTTAGCCACGTGCCCCCCTGCCCCCGGCCGATCGACGCGATCGCGCGACAACGCTTGAGGCCGGCGGATGAACGGGCTAGGAGGATCGCGTCAGGCGATTTTGCATTTTCCAGCGCGGTCAAGCGCCGCGACTCCGGAAGGGTGGCCGAGTGGTTTAAGGCACCGGTCTTGAAAACCGGCGTGGGCGCAAGTCCACCGTGGGTTCGAATCCCACCCCTTCCGCCAGAGATGCCTCGCTGCTTGTTGATAGCAGTCGAGAGAACCGATGGAAATCAAGCCGATAACCTCCGGCCAAAACCCAGTGAGGTATCGATGCTGCAACTGTACATTGCGTTCACGCCCGCTTCTCGATGTCTCTCAGCGCACTCTCCCTACGGGTCGGCAGATGGGTGGCTAATTCAGCACGCTTCCAGTTCCGTGCGGGATAACCCGGGTTGCCGCAGGCCGATTCTGTTGTCGCGGGACGCGCTCTCAACTAGTTTCCGGACGGGGATGAATCATTTTCGGAGGGGCAAATGCGTTCTTTGACTCTGGCTTTAGCTGCGGCGGCCTTCTGCGCATTTTCGGCAACGGCTCAGGCCGATTGCAGAAGGGTCGCAGCAGTCGGGGAAGCTGTGACCCACGATATCGCCTATCTCTTCTCGACGCACGGTCTGGCAAACGTCATCTATGGGCAGGGCCGCGTGGGCAAGGGGCCGGTCCGCACGAAATGCGAAGACGGCTCGAGTATGACGACGTGCCACTCCTCGCAGATGGCGTGCCGGGTGTCGACACCAAAACCCTGCTTAGGCGCCTGGCTCTGCTTCTGACCCGTTGCTCGTCCCAAATAAAGACTAGCCCGCTGCGTCCGCGATCATCCGCGGGCCCTGCCCATGTCTTTGCTCGCGTCCAAGCGAGGGCGCAGGAGAATGGGCAAATACACCAGGGCGAAAAGGCCAAAAGCCACGCTCCACATGATCCCCGATGCGTCTACTGAATGCGTGTAGTCCATCAGGTTGACGCCGCCGGCGATCCGAACAAGAACGGCTAGCTGCAGAATGACGTAAGCCGCGACGATGGTATCCGTGGCGCGGAGAGCGCGGCCGGTATGGCCAAGGCTCACCCGGCTCATCATGGCAAGCGTCATCGTGCCGATGCCGCCGATCGTGAGCATGTGAAGGGCAACCAGGTCGAGAGATGGCTTGAACAATATCGCCGCTCCGTAAGCGAGCAGGCCGAGGGCGATCCACGCGTAAGCCACGTGCAGAATCCATACGATGGGCATGCCGATCGTCTTGTGCCCGTGCCAGCCCGCCATCCGGGCGAGGAGTAAAACACCAGCCAGCATCGATACCAGCCCGGCTGGCGTATCCTCGCCAAAGCCACACGAGGAGAGCGCCGCCATCAGACCGATGCTTGCAACCGACAGACTCTCCACCATCGGTGGCACGCTCATCTCCACCTCCGACCCCGCGAGCTTCAAGGCGTTGCGGGTGAATATCGGGATGACTCGCCCGCCCAGGATCACGATCATCAGGACAATAAGGAAAACGGCCGCTCGCAATGCCTCATTGGGATCGAGCCACAATGCAGTGCCGTGCATACCGGCGTGGATCACGCCGTTGAGCAGGGTCAGCACGCCGATGATAGCGAAGAAGACGTAATTTCTAACGCTCCGTCCCTGCAGCACAGCAGGCAACAGGCTCAGAGCGATCGCCGGAAGGAAGACCATGTCCACGGCAGCGATCAGCGGCCATGGCATTGTGTCCCCGACGTGCATCGCGATGCGCCCCGCCAGCCACAGGCTCAATAAGATCTTCAACGGCAAGCCTTGGACGGGACGGGCCTTCGTCCAGTTCGGAACGGCGGTAAGGAGAAACCCGCCGATCACCGCCGCCACGAACCCGAACAGCATCTCATGCGCGTGCCAGACCATCCCGTCGTCCCACGTGCGGGCCAAGTGAATGCCCCAGCCATATGACAGGACCCACTCCATTAGCGCGCACGCGGCATAGAGGCTCGCCACGAGAAAGAACGGCCTGAAACCCATGCTGAAAAATGTCTTCATGTTGTTACTCATCTTGCCATCGTAACGCCGCTACGCTCCAGGCACATAATCGACTTTATCCGGCATTGCTTCAGTGCGGCGATCTGGTGGCCAATGTATCGGGAGCGTACGGCTCGGTACGGCCGATGGTTTTTCGTCTCCGCCCTTGGAACAGATTGCTCCCTTATTCTTTAGTTCGCTGGGTCAGGAGAAGGTAGCGATGAAGACGCAACGTCAGAAGATGTTGGCTGGAGAACTTTACGATCCGAGCGATGCCGACTTGGTTGCCGGTCGGTCGCGCGCTCGTGACCTATGCCGATTATTGAACAATTCTCGCGACGCCGAACAGGAGAAACGCAGAACGATCTTGATCGAACTTTTTGGCCGGGGTGGTGAGTCCGTTTGGATGCAGCCGCCCTTCTACTGTGATTACGGCTCAAACATCGAACTCGGCGAGCGCGTCTTCTTCAACTTCAATTGCGTGGTGTTGGACGTGTGCACCGTAAAGATCGGCGCTTTTACTTTGTTCGGTCCGGCGGTTCAGATCCTAACGCCAATGCACCCGTGGAACGCGTTGGAGCGACGAAAAGCAGAGTTTGGCAAGCCCGTCGAAATCGGATCGGACGTATGGGTCGGCGGCGGCGCGATTATCCTGCCCGGCGTCCATATTGGTTCGCGGGCGGTGATTGGCGCGGGGAGCGTTGTGACCCGCGATATTCCAGAAGGAATGTTTGCCGCCGGTAATCCCTGTCGCGTGCTGCGCGAAGTCACTGATGAAGACGAGCCGAGATAATCCGCCTTTTTTTCTTTAGAGTTGGCGGACGCGGAGGACGACTATGTTGCAAT
>JAICLG010000200.1 GCA_025927515.1 Hyphomicrobium sp. | reverse complement strand
TGGAGAGCACGTTGATCGGCCGCTTGCGCCCCTGCAATGCGCGGATCTGGCTCTCGTGCTGCGGGACCTGCGGCGTCCAGTCCTTGATGGCGCGGATGGTCGGCACCTCCTCGAACAACCGCTCCAGCGTCGCCGCCGGATCACCTTGCCCCGTCGCCAAGGGATATTGAAACACGATCAGCGGCAGGTCGCTTGTCGCCGCAATGGTCTTGAAATGCGCCAGCGCCATCTCCGGTGATTGCCCCAGCGTGAATGGCGCCGGCGGAAACACCAGCAGCGCTGAAGCGCCACCTGCCTGCGCCTGCCGCGCGATCCGCGCCGCCTCGAGGCTGCCGTCCGCCCAGATGCCGTGAATGATAGGCAGCTTGGCGCCGACCTCCTCGCCCGCGATCTCCATCACCCGTCGCTGCTCGTCCAATGTGCAGGAGGCGACCTCGGTGGAATGCGCATTGACCGTGATCGCCGAGAGCCCCTGCACCGAGGCCACGTCGCGCAAATGCGCGCGAAAACTCGGCTCGTCAATGGAGAGATCGGTGTGGAACGGCAGCAGCACCGCCGGGATAACGCCTTGGGGCACGAAATCGGGATGACGGGGCATGGGCGCGGCTCCCTGGCTGTTGTTCTCGTTCGCTTCCTAGGATGCACCAGCGTAGCGCAATCCGCCGATATTTCAAACGACACTCGGCGGCACGCCCGATTGACAGAAACCATTATCTGACTAAAGTCCGATAATATGCTCGACCCGGTCTCACGCGTTCGCCGTTTCAACCGCGCCGTCACCTCGGAAGTCGGCGCGCTTGACTCGTCATTCCTCGGACGCGGTCGGCCGCTTGGCGCTGCGCGCGTGCTCAACGCGATCGGCCGCGGGCGGGTCGACGTCGGAGAGCTGCGCGATTATCTCGGTCTCGACTCGGGGCTGATGAGCCGCCTGCTCCGCGGCCTGGAAGACGAGGGTCTCATCACGACGATGCCGCATCGGCATGATGCACGCCGGCGCATCGCAAAGCTCACGCGCACCGGCCGTCATGAATTCAACGCTTACGAGGCGATGTCCAATTCGCAAGCCGAGACCCTGCTCGCCCGTCACAGCAGCCCCGACGCGCTGCTCGCCGCGATGGACATGATCGCGGCCGCTTTCGGGCGTAGCCGGATCAGCATCGAAGAAGTCGATCCGAGAGGCGACGCGGCCCGCCACTGTCTTGGCGAGTACTATCGCGAGCTCTCACGCCGCTTCAAGGGGGGATTCGAGGTCTCGCTGTCGCGTGATCCGCACGCCACCGACATGATGTCCCCGCGCGGGGCGTTCCTAGCCGCGATGTCGGATGGCCTGCCGCTCGGTTGCGTCGGATTGAAGGGGAACGGGAGCGAGCTTGCGGAAATCAAGCGGCTCTGGGTCGCGCCGTCGGCACGCGGATTGGGAATTGGACGACGCCTCATGGAGACCGCCGAGGCGGCTGCGCGGAATCTGTCGATCAGGATACTCCGCCTCGACACCAACAGCGCATTGCCCGAGGCGGGCCAGCTCTACCGCAGCACCGGCTGGATCGAAATCGACCGCTTCAACGACGATCCCTATCCGGATCTATTCTTCGAAAAACAACTCTGATGCAGACGTCCGAACGGATTTGACGGGGCACGGCTTGGGCCTGATCCGCCCTGCGCTCGTCACATCAGCTTCACCGGCGCATCGTGAACCACGCGCAGGTCGATGCGGCCGATCAGCGCCGAACGTCGCGCCTCCGCGGCATGGATGGCAGCCTCCGTCTGCCGCAACGTGCTGACATTCGACCCGAGGGCAACGACCCCGCCCAACATCAACGCGATCGATGCCAGCGCGCCGGACATGCCGACCTCGAACAGCCCGAGCACCGCAATGAGCAGCAAGGCGACACCGCCGGCGATCGCGACCTTGGAGCCCAAGATGAACTTCCGGCAGCTTTCCGCCGTCTCGGCCAGCTCCTCGATGTCAGCTTCGAGCTGCGAAATCTCGTCGGGAGGATCGTCTACCGTCATGTGATTCAAGCCTGTGGAGCCAGTTTGGGTGACTTGTCGGTCGCTGCGCCCTACCCGCTAGATCGGAAATTGTGCAAAGCGGCAAGACTACAACCGGCAATCCCTTCGTCGAGTTGTAAGTCCATAGAATCTCGCGCAATAATGTCCAAATGCCGGTGCTTCCTAAGAGGAAAGATGTCCCCAACCTCGACGTCAAATGATCGCAGTTGTCAGCTATCGATATTAGGGCCTCGCATTGAGATAAGCGGCTACTACGACATCACTCAATTTCGCCGACTAGTCGGAGCCATCCGGGAATTGACCGTAGATCGAGGGTATTTGGACATCATCCTCGACTTCACAAACTGCACCTTTACTCACGCGCCACCAATGTTGGCCCTCGCTACTGCTACGGAGTACTATCGAGAAAACAAAATCGATTTCGAATTGATCTTACCGGACGACAAAAACCTAAATCGCCTTTTTTGCAATTCCAATTGGGCTCACCTGATTGAGCCGGATGCCTATCCGCACTCGGAGTTTACGAGCCCCGTCCATCAACCCGCCCTTAGGTATCGAACCTCGGACGAACAGCATAGGATTGTAGATGACATCTTAAATAAGATTCTAGCGAGCATTACCAACTTCAATCGCTCGCATTTCAAAGCCATCGAATGGTCGATCAATGAAATAACAGACAACGTTTTGGTTCATTCAGAGTCGGCGCGCGGCGGCCTAATTCAGCTTACTTCTTTCAAAAACAAAAAAAGAGTTGAGTTTGTTGTTTGCGACAGCGGAATCGGCATCCCAAAATCGCTAAAATCGTCTGGCCTAAAGATTGGCTCCGATGTTGACGCTTTGGCCAAAGCCATTGAACAAGGAGTCACGCGAGACAAGTCAATAGGCCAAGGCAACGGCCTCTACGGTAGTTATCAAATCGCCGTAAAAAGCGGTGCTAATTTCAGCCTTCACTCCGGGAACGCAACCCTTTACTACACTCCGAAAACTGGAATGCACACCCGAAAAGAACCCGTCTTCTTGCCTGGAGCCGTTGTCGTTTGCGCAATCGACTACACTCAACCGCTGTTGCTGGAAGAAGCGCTTAATATCAAATCTCGTGGCCACGTTCCCGTCGACATGATCGAACTAAAATACGAACCGACCGCCGACGGGAATATCTCTTTTGTGCTAAGGAACGAGAGCGTTTCATTTGGCTCGCGCCCTGCCGGCACACCCGTCAGGAATAAGCTGAAAAACTTGATCGCGTTCCTCGAGGGAAACCGGGTCGTCGTCGACTTCACCGACATTCATCTCGTCTCAAGCAGTTTCGCCGATGAAGTGTTTGGAAAGCTGTTTCTTGAACTCGGTCCGGTAGAATTTTCGTCGAAGCTTGAGCTCAAGAACATCGACCCGACAGTCAAGCTTTTGGTCGAGAAGGCAATAATGCAGCGCATGGCCGTTGGGAAATAGCTTCTCGCCCTCACAACGGCAAATTGTCGTGCTTCTTCAGCGGCATCTCGACATGCTTATCCCTGAGCATCGCGAGCGCCCGCGCGATGCGGCGGCGTGTCGAATGCGGCATGATCACGTCGTCGAGATAGCCGCGCTCGGCGGCGATGAACGGCGATAAAAACCGATCCTCGTATTCCCTGGTTCGCGCGGCGATCTTGTCGGGGTCACCGATGTCGCTGCGGAAGATGATTTCCACCGCGCCCTTGGCGCCCATGACGGCGATCTGGGCTGTCGGCCAGGCGTAGTTCATATCGGCGCCGATTTCCTTCGACGCCATGACGTCGAACGCGCCGCCATAGGCCTTGCGGGTGATCACGGTCACCAGCGGCACCGTGCATTGCGAATAGGCGAACAGGAGTTTGGCGCCGTGCTTGATCAGGCCGCCATATTCCTGCGCGGTGCCCGGCAGGAAGCCCGGCACGTCGACGAAGGTGACGATCGGAATGTTGAAGGCATCGCAGAAGCGCACGAAGCGCGCCGCTTTCCGCGAGGCGTCGCTGTCGAGCACGCCGGCCAGCACCATCGGCTGGTTGGCGACGAAGCCAACCGTGCGGCCGGCGATGCGGCCGAAGCCGGTGACGATGTTCTTGGCGAACGCCTCCGAAATCTCGAAGAAGTCGCCCTCGTCCACGACCTTGAGGATCAGCTCCTTCATGTCGTAGGGCTTGTTCGGATTTTCGGGGATCAGCGTATCGAGCGACATGTCGACCCGCTCGATCGAATCGAAGCTCGGCCATTCCGGCACGCCATCGGTGTTGTTCGACGGCAAAAAGTCGATCAGCCGGCGCATCTGCAACAGCGCGTCGACATCATTCTCGAAGGCGCCGTCGGCGATCGAGGATTTGGTCGCATGCACGGAAGCGCCGCCGAGTTCCTCGGCGGTGACGACCTCGTTGGTGACGGTCTTCACCACGTCCGGGCCAGTGACGAACATGTAGCTCGTGTTCTTCACCATGAAGATGAAGTCGGTCATCGCCGGCGAATAGACGTCGCCGCCGGCACAGGGGCCCATGATGACGGAGATCTGCGGGATCACGCCTGAGGCCACGACGTTGCGGCGGAACACGTAGGAATAGCCCGCGAGCGCCGCGACGCCTTCCTGGATGCGCGCACCGCCGGCGTCATAGAGCCCGACGATCGGCGCCCTCGCCTTCATCGCCATATCCTGGAGTTTTGTAATCTTCAGCGCATGGGTTTCCGAGAGCGAGCCGCCGAACACCGTAAAATCCTTGGCGAAGACGAAGGTCTTGCGGCCGTTGACCGTGCCCCAGCCGGTGACGACGCCATCGCCCGGCACCTTGGACTTTTCCATGCCGAATTCGGTCGAGCGGTGCTCGACGAACATGTCGAACTCCTCGAACGAGCCCTTGTCGAGCAAGAGCTCAATGCGCTCGCGGGCAGTCAGTTTGCCGCGGGCGTGTTGCGCCTCGATGCGCTTTACGCCGCCGCCAAGCTTGGCGCCCGCGCGCCGTTCCTCGAGGGTATCCAGAATGTCCTTCATCGGCCTTCCGCCCGTCCTTTTTCAGAGGCAATTTTTCCGGTTCTAACAGCCTGTCCGGCAAACCAAAAGCTGCTTTCCGTCACCTTTTGCCGCTACAACGGCCTGAAATCGCGATCGTTTCGGGAGGATGGCCGATGGACGAAGCAGAGGCACGGGAGGCCGGTGTGGTCAGCGGAGGCATCAATGTCATTCTCCGCCTGGAGGGGCTGACGCTGTTTGCCGGCATGGTATTGCTCTATGCAACGCGGGGCGGCTCGTGGTGGATTTTCGGCATACTTTTCCTGGTGCCGGACCTCAGCTTTGCCGCCTATCTGGCGGACGCCCGCACCGGGGCCATCGTCTACAATGCCGCCCATTGCTACATGCTGCCGGTGGCGCTGATGACGGCCGGCTTCCTGCTGCCGGACCCGCTGACGCTGTCGATTGCCATGATCTGGCTCGCCCATATCGGGATCGACCGCGCGCTGGGCTATGGGCTAAAATATCAGAAGGGCTTCGGTTTCACCCATCTCGGGCAGGTCGGCCGCAAGAT
>JAICLG010000148.1 GCA_025927515.1 Hyphomicrobium sp. | reverse complement strand
AGCGCCAGCGTCGAGACGGCCGAACAAGCCGGAACAAGAGACAGCTCGTATCGTTGTCCCCTTCGAAGACAACCGTTTGCTGACGCAACTGCTGGGCGAATACGACAGCCACCTCGCACTAATTGAAGATCGCCTCGGCATCGATGCGCACGCCCACGGCAATGTCGTGATCCTGACGGGTTCCCCTACATCCTGCGAGATCGCCCGGGACGTTCTGGAAAGGCTCTATGCGCGCATTGCCAAGGGCGAAGCGGCAGGAGCCGGTGACATCGACGGGCTGATCCGCCATGCACGTGCCGAGGGCACCGTTGCCGATGGTCAGGCGCAGGTTGCGACCCGCCGCAAGGTCGTGAAGGCGCGAACGCCGACACAGACCACCTACATCCGCGCCATCGAAAAAAAGGACCTTGTTTTCGGCCTCGGTCCGGCAGGCACGGGCAAGACGTACATCGCCGTTGCGTTTGCCGCGCATTGCCTGGAGCGTGGGCTTGTCGAGCGCATCATCCTGTCGCGTCCGGCCGTCGAAGCGGGCGAACGGCTCGGCTTCTTGCCCGGCGATATGCGCGACAAGGTCGATCCCTACCTTAGGCCCCTCTATGATGCGCTTTACGACGTTCTGCCGCCCGAGAAGGTCGAACGCGACATTGAAACCGGTGTCGTCGAGATCGCGCCGCTGGCGTTCATGCGCGGGCGGACCCTTTCCAATGCCTTCGTCATTCTGGACGAAGCGCAAAACACGACAAGCATGCAGATGAAAATGTTCCTGACGCGTATCGGCGAAGGCTCGAAGATGGTCGTGACGGGTGATCCGTCGCAGATTGATCTTCCGTTTGGAACGAAGTCGGGGCTCGTGGAAGCGATCGATCTGCTTGCGGACGTCGACGATATTTCGATCGTGCGTTTCGCAGCCGAGGATATCGTGCGCCGCGATCTCGTGGCCAAGATCGTCGATGCCTACGAGAAGCCGAAGCAAGGCTGATGTCTGAACCTCCACAACCGGCCGTGCCTCCCCTGTTCGAGGTCGATGTCGTCGAGGACGATGGCGACTGGTCTGCGGTGTCCGATGCCCAGGCGCTTATCGCGCGTGCGGCGGCCGCTGTTGCGGAAGCAATGGCGAACGAAGCCCAATCAGGATCGATTGCCGTGGCGCTCTCCTCCGATGCAAATGTCGAGGTGCTGAACGGGCAGTTCCGGGGAAAATCCAAGCCGACAAACGTACTTTCTTTTCCCGCGGGTGAGGGTGCTCCAGACGGATTTATCGGAGACGTCATATTGGCGTCCGAAACCGTTCGCCGCGAAGCCGATGAGCAAGGCGTGCCGCTCGATCATCATGTGCAACATCTGGTCGTTCACGGCATTTTGCACCTCCTCGGCTACGATCACATCACGGCCGACGAGGCTGAACAAATGGAAGCTCTTGAAATTTCTATCCTTTCCAAATTGGGTATCGCAAATCCCTACACGGAAGCGCTGGAAACCGGTACAAGTGGCTGACGCTCCCGACCCATGGCTATGACCGATCACACCAACGATAAGTCTTCATCCGGCATGCTCTCCGACGACGGCCGATTTCTCGGCGCTCACCGGTGGCTGCAAGTCCTTCGCGCCAAGCTCGGCTTTGCCGTTCCGCAGAGCGTCCGCGATGCGCTCGAAGGAGCGCTACGCGCCGACGGCTCGACGAGCTTCACCGATGCCGAACGAAAAATGCTGGAGCGGCTCCTGCGCTTTGGATCGAGCCGCGTGGCGGAGCTCATGGTGCCGCGCGCCGAAATCACGGCGCTCGACGAAAACGAGCCCATCTCCGAACTGTTGCAGACGTTTGACGAGGCTGGCGTTTCGCGCATCCCGCTTTTCCGGGAAACGCTCGACGATCCGCGTGGCATGATCCACATCAAGGATCTGTTCCGCTGGTTCATGGCGGAGGCGACTGGCCATCCCATCCAGACTGCGAAAACGGAGGGGAACGGCCGCAGCCCGGTGCCCGACAGAATCGAGTTGAACAGCCTCGATCTCAGCCGTCCCATTACGACGGTAAAGATTCGCCGTCAGATCCTCTATGTGCCGCCGTCGATGCCCGCGATCGATCTTCTCCTTCGCATGCAATCGACGCGTATCCACATGGCGCTGGTCGTCGATGAATACGGTGGCACCGACGGACTCGTGACGATCGAGGATCTCGTCGAACAGGTCGTCGGCAATATCGAGGACGAACACGACGAGGACGAAGAAATCAACATCGTCTCGGATCCGAAGCTCGGGGTCATTGCGGCGGGGCGAACGCCGATCGAGGAACTCGAAAAGCATCTCGGGCTGAAGCTCATGCCGGACGATGAGGACAGCGACGTCGATACGCTGGGTGGTTTGATCTTCTCCATGCTCGGGCGCGTTCCGGCGCGCGGCGAGCTGATCCATCATCCTTCCGGCATCGAGTTCGAGATTGTCGATGCTGATCCGCGGCGCGTGAAGAAGGTGAAAATCCACACGTCGCGTACCCTGCCCCAGAGCACGAAAACGTCCGCCGAAGTGCCGAAGGCGTGATGGACGCGCAAACCCAGACAACGCCAACGCTGGCGGCCGTGCGCTCGTCGGTGATGGGATTGAAGGGCTGGAAGCGCGCGGCGGTCGCGATCGGCGCAGGCGGTCTTTCGGCGCTGGCTTTCGCGCCGTTCTACGCGTCTCCGGTGCTCTTTCTGACGTTGCCCGTCTTCGTCTGGCTGATCGATGCCAGCTCGAGTTGGCGGCGCGCGGCGAGCGCGGGCTGGCTTTTCGGCTTCGGCTATTTCTTTTTCAATCTGTTTTGGGTCGGTGAGGCGTTTCTCGTCGAGGCGGACAAGTTCGCCTGGATGCTGCCGTTTGCGGTGACGTTGCTGCCAGCGGGCATGGCGTTGTTCTGGGCGGCGGCAGCAGCGACCGCGCGCTGCTTCTGGCGGGAGGGCATTGCGCGGGTCTTCGTATTCGCGATCGCGCTCGCCGTGTTCGAATGGCTGCGCGGCCATATCCTGACAGGGTTTCCTTGGGATCTCGTCGGTTACGCGCTGGCGTATCCGCTGCCGCTGATGCAGAGCGCATCACTCTTCGGAGCTTACGGGCTGACGGCGATCGCGGCGTTCGTCTTTCCGGCGCCGCTCGTCATCATGGCTGACCGGAGACGGCGGCTTTCGCTCGCCGACTTTGCCCGAGCAAGCGCCGTCGCTCTGGTTCCGATTGCGGCGCTTTACGGTTACGGGGCTTGGCGCCTCACAGCACCGCAGACTTTCGTTCCGGGCGTCAAGATGCGCATCGTGCAACCCAGCGTGCCGCAGCGCGAGAAATGGATGGCAGCTTTTCAGCGCCGCATTTTCGACGATCATGTCGCGCTGTCGCTGGCCAATCCGAAGGGCGAAAAAGATTCCCTCGCCGGTATTACGCATCTGATCTGGCCGGAAGCGGCGATGCCGTTTTTTCCGCTCGAAACTCCGGAAGCGCTGGACATTCTGGCGACGATGCTACCGCCGGGGACGACGTTGATTACGGGCGCGATCCGCCACGATCCACCTCTCGGGCCTGACCGACGGCTTCTTCCCACGACCCGAACGCTGAACAGCATCCTCGTGCTCAACGAGCGCGCCCAAGTCGATGATATCTACGACAAGATCAAGCTCGTGCCTTTCGGTGAATATGTGCCGCTTGAATCGGCGCTGTCCGTCATCGGAATTGAAAAACTGACGCATGGTCACGGTGCGTTCGCTGCCGGTCCCTCGCCGCGCCGGTTGATGAAGATTCCGGGGTTGCCTCCGGTGCTGGGGCTTATTTGCTATGAAGCGCTTTTTCCCGGAGAAATCGTCGCGGGCAAGGCGCGGCCGGGCGTCATAATCAACGTCACGAATGACGGGTGGTTCGGAGAGACCACCGGTCCTTATCAGCATTTTCTTCAATCGCGCGTGCGCGCCGTCGAAGAGGGGGTTCCGCTGATAAGAGCGGCCAACAACGGTATTTCGGCCGTCGTCGATTCTTACGGGAGAGTGTTGCAAACGCTGGGGCTCGACGTCCGCGGCGTCATGGACAGTGCGCTGCCTGCGGCATTGCCGGCGACCGTTTATTCGCGCGTAGGTGACTGGATGCTGGTGCTCGTGCTCGCCGTATTCTTGGCATCGGCGGCCTTCTTCGGTAAAATCCGACATTAATCAAAGCATTGATGTCAACTTGTCGCGGCGGACCTCGACGATTGACGCCCGGCACTCATACACCTACGAGTGTGCAAGCTTTATCGGGTTTAACTGTTGGCTGTAGAAGTGATGGCGGACGACATTTCGATCGCGGGAGACTCGGGCGAGGAAATCGCTCGCGGTTCGCGCCGCGCGAATCCCATGGACGTCCATGTCGGTTCACGTGTCCGGTTGCGCCGCATGCTCCTTGGCATGAGCCAGGAAAAGCTTGGCGAGCATCTCGGCCTTACGTTCCAGCAGGTGCAAAAGTACGAGAAGGGCGTGAACCGGATCGGCGCCAGCCGGCTTTTCGATCTGGCGAAGGTGCTGGGGGTCCCTGTTCAATTCTTCTACGACGAGGCACCTCTGGGCGTTCAAACAGCCGGACACATGATGACCGGCTTCGCCGAGCAGCCCGACGAAAGCTACGTCGTCGACTTCCTTGGGACGCGCGAAGGGCTTGAGCTCAATAAAGCCTTCGCGCGCATCACAGATCCGAAGGTGCGGCGTTCAATTGTCGATCTCGTTCGTTCGCTCGCAGGCGAAGAGGGCTGAGATCGCGACTATTGCCGTTGCAGCGGAACCATCGTCCAATTTCATGGAAAGCTGCACTGCACTCGCCAGGAGGGTTCCCATCCGTCTGGCACAAGCTTGACCGATGTCGCTGGGGCTGCGAAAAACCGGCGCTTTTCCGAAGGTCGACAACCGCCATATGGGCCGGCCCTTCAATCAGGTACGGCGGCGGACGTAACGTCGAAAAATAAAGGGGGCCACAGTGGCGCGAAAAACTTTTCTATTCACCAGCGAATCCGTTTCCGAAGGCCACCCGGACAAGGTCTGTGACCGTATCTCGGATGAAGTGGTCGATGCGTTCTATCGCGAGGGCGCGAAGGAAGGTCTCGATCCGTGGGGCATTCGCGCCGCATGCGAAACGATGGCGACCACGAACCGCGTGATCATCGCGGGTGAATCGCGGGGCCCCAGGAACATGACCGTTGCGTCGATCGAGGCGATCACACGCGATGCCATCAAGGACATCGGTTACGAGCAGGAAGGCTTCCACTGGGCCAACTGCAACATCGAAGTGCTGCTGCATTCGCAGTCGGCGGATATCGCTGCCGGTGTCGACGCGCAGCAGCCGACGAACAAGGAAGAAGGCGCCGGCGATCAGGGCATCATGTTCGGCTATGCCTGCAACGAGACGCCGGAACTCATGCCGGCGCCGATCTACTACGCGCATAAAATCCTTCGTGATCTTGCGACCGCGCGTAAGGCCAAGCAGGGCGACGCTGCGAAACTCGGCCCGGATTCGAAGAGCCAAGTGACCGTGCGCTACGAGAACGGCAAACCCGTGGGCGTCACGCAGATTGTCGTTTCACATCAGCATATCGACGAAAACCTGAGCTCGCGGCAGGTGCGTGAGATCGTCGAGCCATACGTTCGCAAGGCATTGCCTGAGGGCTGGATCGGCAACGACACGATCTGGCATATCAATCCGACCGGCAAATTCTTCATCGGTGGGCCTGACGGCGACACGGGTCTGACGGGCCGCAAGATCATCGTCGATACGTACGGCGGCGCGGCTCCGCATGGCGGCGGCGCGTTCTCGGGCAAGGACCCGACGAAAGTCGATCGCTCGGCGGCTTATGCGGCGCGTTATCTCGCCAAGAACGTCGTTGCGTCGGGCATTGCCGATCGCTGCACGATACAGCTGTCGTATGCAATTGGCGTCGCCAAGCCGCTGTCGATCTACGTTGATACGCATGGCACGGGAAAGTTCGACGAGTCGGCGATCGAGGACGCGCTGGGCAACGTCATGGATTTGACGCCGCGTGGTATTCGTAGCCACCTCGATCTCAATAAGCCGATCTATGCGCGCACGTCCGCGTACGGGCATTTCGGTCGTCCGGCGGAAAAGGACGGCGGCTTCTCGTGGGAGCGGACCGACCTCGCGCCGAAGATTGCCAAGGCCGTTGGCTGAGGCAGTCGTGCCAGTATCCAGTACAGTGTGTGTGAAAGCGGCTGCGAGAGCGGCCGCTTTTGCTTAGATCTGTACAAGTCTAATCACTCACTCCATGGCCGCCCCGCGTGCGGAGCATGCTTCCAGCATGACGGCGGCCATCGAGAGCCAAGCAAACGGCTTTGCGTGTGGCCCTGGAGCCGGGTCAAGCCCGCCATGACGGGTTGGGATGTGTCGAGCGACGATGAATGATTGAAGACAAAGGGAGCGAGCACGAGCTTCGGTCGTATGGGCGACGGCGGGGCCGGAAGCCGAGTGCGCGGCAAGCGGCATTGCTACGCGACGGTCTCTTGCAGATCACGGTCGATGCGGCCGAAGTGGCGGATGCGTCTTTGGCGTGGCTCGAAATCGGCTTCGGCGGCGGCGAGCATTTGCTTTGGCAAGCGCGTCATAACCCACGCGCGCTCATCATCGGCTGCGAACCCTATGAAGACGGAGTCATCAAGGTATTGAGCGCCATCGAGACGGAGGGATTGAAGAACCTTCGCATCCATATGGGCGACGTGCGCGACATTCTGCGAGCGCTTCCGCAAGGCGCCCTCGACCGCGCTTTCATCCTCTTCCCGGATCCGTGGCCGAAGCGAAAACATCGCAAGCGGCGGCTGGTTAATTCTTCGTTACTTGAGCTGTTGGCGCGGGCGCTGAAGCCCGGCGCGGAACTCCGTATCGCGACCGATATCGGCGATTATGCGCGCACGATGCTCGAAGCCTTTCGATCCGAGCCAGGTTTCGCCTGGCAGGCGGAAAGTCCGGCCGATTGGCGAACGCAACCGGCCGATTGGGTGGAAACCAAATACGAGGCCAAAGCTATCGAGGCGGGGCGCCGGCGATACTATTTCCGCTTTTTGAGAACCTAAGCGCCTGCGAAAGCCTTGCGTATCGTCGCAATCTCACCTATCTAGCCGTTATTCCAATAACTCGATGATCAAATTGAGAGTGGACCTCCGGGCCCGCTCCAAACAGACTTTAAGCTCAGGAACGCCGTTGCAAGAACCGATCGACAGCACCTCGCCGCTTGAGGAAAGCGGGTCCGATACGCGCCGTTTTCTGCGCGAGACGGGCGTTGCGGCCGAGGTCGCGGCCGTGGTCGAGCCCGTTCTTGAGGATCTCGGCTTCAGGCTGGTGCGGGTGAAACTCCAGGGCGGCGCCGCTGATAAGATCGTGCAGCTGATGGCCGAGCGGCCCGATGGCACGATCACGATCGATGATTGCGAAGTGATCTCGAAGCAGGTTTCGCCCGTGCTCGACGTCGCCGATCCGGTCGCGGGCGCTTATCGTCTCGAAGTGTCATCGCCCGGCATCGACCGGCCGCTCGTT
>JAICLG010000105.1 GCA_025927515.1 Hyphomicrobium sp. | reverse complement strand
TTGATCGTCCGCAAACGACGTCAAAGCGTCGGCGTCGAGCACCACGGCGGCCGACGACTTGAGAATCGTCAGAACATCGTCCGCCGTTTCATGCCCAATGGATGCGCCCGGACCGATCAGCACTGCGTTTCGCCGGGTATCGCGAAGGAACTCTGAAAGAGCCTCGGAACCGGCGACGGAGCGCACCATGATCGACGTCACCTGGGTCGCGATGATGGCGGTCGCGGTGGAATTTCCGACGAGCGTTGCGAGCCCGGCGCCAATTCGCAAAGCACCTCGCGCGCCGAGGCGCGCTGCGCCGGTTTGAAGAGCGGGACCCGAGACGACGACAGCGTGGCCGCGATCGTACTTGTGCCCGCCGTTCTTCGGCCACGGATAGGATTTGCTCCAAAGATCCGGCGCGTTTTCGTGCTCCTGAGGCCTCAATGTTTCGAGCACGCGATCCGGGATTCCGATCGGCGCGACGATGACCTCACCGCAAAGGTCGCGGCCCGGCATCAACAGGTGGCCGGGCTTTTTGCGAAAGAAGGTGACGGTCTTGCGTGCCTGGATCACAGGTCCAGCACTCTGTCCCGTCGTTCCATCGAGCCCGCTCGGCACATCGACTGAGATCACCGCAATGCCGCTGGCGTTCACGGCGTTGACCAGCTCAGCCGCTTCACCTTCGAGCGCACGCGAAAGTCCGGCGCCGAAGAGCGCGTCGATAACAATGTGCATGCTTTGCAGCGCATCGGGCGTCGCCACGCGAATCGGAAGCGGCCAACGCCGGGCCATCTCGGCGGCATCGCCCTTCAGAGCCTGCCGATCGCCCAGAAGGAACAGGCGAACGTCGAAGCCGCGGTCGCGGAGACAGCGAGCCGCGACAAAACCATCGCCACCATTGTTCCCCGGCCCGCAGAGAACGACGATGCGAGCGTCCGGATGCACCAATTCGGCGGCCGTCTTGGCTGCTACGTCCGCGACCGATCGGCCAGCATTTTCCATCAGCTCGAGGCTCGGAACGCCGGCTTCGACCGCCAAATGGTCCGCCTCCGCCATCTGGGACGTCGTTAGGAGTTCGTTCATGTCATTGCCTCGAAGCTTTCCGCGACCGACCACGCAGTGCGACTTTCGTGTCCGACTCTTGTCGCCTGAAATTCAGGCAGACAGCATTCTTTTTGGGCGTATAAGACCAGCATAGCCGGTCGTCCGGCTCGCGAACCCGCGCTAAGCCGCTGATAGATCTGGTATCTGATGGAGATACAGAAAGTGGCACGCCCCCTGCTAGCCTTTCGGCCACTGGGCAGGCGTGGGTCGCGATTACCATGCTGTGTCCATGATCCAAGGGGCGAAAATGCGAAAGATTGAAGCGATCATAAAGCCCTTCAAGCTCGATGAGGTGAAGGAAGCGCTACAGGAAATCGGCTTGCAAGGCATTACGGTGATCGAAGCCAAGGGCTTCGGCCGCCAGAAGGGCCACACCGAGCTGTATCGCGGCGCCGAGTACGTCGTAGATTTCCTGCCTAAAGTAAAAATTGAAGTCGTTTTGAGCGACGACATGCTCGACAAGGCAGTCGAGGCCATTCAAAAGGCCGCCAAGACCGGCCGAATCGGCGATGGGAAGATCTTCATCTCGACCATCGAAGACGCAATTCGCATCCGCACCGGCGAATCCGGCCGCGACGCAATCTGACAAACGGGCGAGCACGAGCGCAAACGAATAGATCGGGCGGCTCGGCTCGCGCAGTTGTAAACGTACGACGAGACAGGGAGTGTCTATGAAGACTGCAAACGACGTCCTGAAATATATCAAGGACAAAGAAGCTAAGTTCGTGGACCTGCGGTTCACGGACACGAAGGGTAAGATGCAGCACGTGACCGCCGACGTCGATTGCATCGACGACAGTGTGTTCAGCGACGGCTATGCGTTCGATGGTTCATCGATCGCGGGCTGGAAGTCGATCGAAGCATCCGACATGACGCTGATGCCCGATCCGTCCACGGCACACGTCGATCCGTTCTTCGCGCAGACGACGGTCGCGATCTTCTGCGACGTGCTGGAGCCGTCGACGGGGCAACCCTATGAACGGGATCCACGCTCGATCGCGAAAAAGGCCGAAGCCTACATGATGTCCCTCGGGCTCGGCGACAAAGTCTACTTTGGACCGGAAGCCGAGTTCTTCATTTTCGACGACGTCAAGTTTTCGACCGACATGTACTCGGTCGGGTACAAGCTCGATTCGAGCGAGTTTCCGTCGAACTCCTCCGCCGACCTGGAGATGGGCAACCTGGGCCATCGCCCGCGCGTCAAGGGGGGCTACTTCCCCGTTCCGCCGATCGACAGCGCTCAGGACATTCGCTCAGAGATGCTCTCTGTGCTGAAGGAGATGGGCGTCGAAGTCGAGAAGCACCACCACGAAGTCGCCGCCGCTCAGCACGAGCTCGGCGTCAAGTTCGGCCCCATGATCACGATGGCCGATCACATGCAGATCTTTAAATACGTCGTGCACAATGTCGCCCAGGCTTACGGCAAGACGGCGACGTTCATGCCGAAGCCCGTCTTCGGCGATAACGGTTCCGGCATGCACGTCCACCAGTCGATCTGGAAGGGCGGCCAGCCGATGTTCGCGGGAGACAAGTACGCGGACCTTTCGCAGATGTGCCTCTACTACATCGGCGGCATCCTCAAGCACGCCAAGGCCATCAACGCCTTCAGCAATCCGCTCACGAACTCCTATAAGCGTTTGGTTCCCGGCTACGAAGCTCCGGTGCTGCTTGCCTACTCGGCTCGCAACCGCTCGGCTTCGTGCCGCATTCCGCACGTGACGAACCCGAAGGCAAAGCGCGTCGAAGTCCGCTTCCCGGATCCAGGCGCCAATCCGTACTTCGCCTTCACGGCCATGTTGATGGCCGGCCTCGACGGCATCCAGAACAAGATCGACCCCGGCCCGGCCATGGACAAGAATCTCTACGATCTGCCGCCGGCCGAGCTTGCGAAGATTCCGACGGTTGCCGGTTCGCTGCGCGAAGCCCTCGATAGCCTCGACAAGGACCGCGACTTCCTGAAGGCCGGCGGTGTCATGAACGACGATATGATCGATGCTTACATCGCGCTGCGCATGGAAGAGAACATGCGTTACGAGATGACGCCGCATCCGGTCGAATTCGACATGTACTATTCGGTCTGACGCAAAGCCGACCATCGAAGAATGCCAAGGGCGGTCTTAATAAGGGCCGCCCTTTTTATCTGCACGCGGCAGACGCCGATCCAGGAAAACGACGGCAAGCCCGCAGACGATCATCAAGCCCACCATGGTTGTCACGAACCCCGTGACGGGCGCCACTGTCATCGCAGCGCCTGCGGCCAGCGGGCCGACAATCGAGCCCCCTTGATACATGATGAGAAAGGCCGCATTGGCGGCCGCAAGATCATTGGCGCCGACCCGCTCGCCGACGATGGCGAGACCAAGCGTATAGAAGCCAAGGATTACGCCGCCGAGGAGAAAGACCACCACGGCAGCGGCGCCGGGCTTCATCAGAACCATCGGCAAAATCAGCACCAGACAGATAAATGCGATTGCCAAGGCGATGATCACCGCCAATCGGGAAATCTTGTCCGAAAGCCAGCCGATCGGGAACTGCAAAACGATTCCGCCCAGAGTCATCGTGCTCAAGAGCGCTAATGCACTCGCTTGCGAATGCCCGGCCGCCAAGGCCACGTTCGGAATGAGCGAGAAATTGCTGATTTCGGCGAACCCGCCGATGAAAGCTGCCGCCATCGCCACCGGCGTGAGTTTGACCGCCGACAGGATGTCCTGCGATCCGTCGTGACAAAACTCAGGCGCGAGTTGGCGGGCGAGCAAGATCGGCACGCTCGCGACTGCCGTTCCAACGGCGCCGGAGAGAAATGGCCACAGACCCACCAATCCAAGGTTTCCGAGGACGACGGGGCCAACCGAAAAGCCAAGGAAAAATGCAATCGCGTAGATAGCGATGACGCGGCCGCGGGTCTCCTCCCGCGAAACCGAGTTGATCCATGTTTCGCCGGCAAGCCAAGGCAGCGCAAAACCGACGCTCATCAGTAATCGAATGATGATCCATGCCCACGGGCCGTCAAACGTGTAGAGCGCCAGGAACCCCGTGGCTCCGAGGAGGCAGCCAATGGTGATCGCTACGACGGGGCCGAGTTTGGCCACGATCCGGGGAAGAACGGGAAGCGCAATCAATACAGCGATGGCTGGAGCCGCGCCCGCGAGCCCGATGATCCACTTCGGTTGATGCCATGCCTCGAACGTCAGTGCCGTCAAGGGGAAGCCGATACCGAAAGACAGGCCAACACCAAAGGCGGTCGCGATGACAGCGGCGAGGCTCAACACGCGTTGTCGCGGCGTGAATCGCAGGTCATTGGCGAGTGTCATGCCTACCCTCAACGGTCCGCCATCGCGCCGCCTTCAAGTGAGAGGCTGTTGCCTGACATGGGTGCAAGACACTCAAGACGACTTCCACGCAGCGTCGAGTGCGGCTGGAAGCGCCTCACCAAAGATATCCAGATCGTCGTCCGGACCACACGAGACGCGAATACAATGGTCGAGCCCTTGCACGATCGGTTTGCGGACGAAAACGTCGCGATCGAGAAGAGCCTGCAGTAGACGCGCGGCGAAGGGGCCATCGCCTCCGCAATCTATGGCCACGAAATTGGCGCCGGACGGCAATGGCGAAAGGCCATTCTGCTTGGCGATCGATGATATTCGTTCACGAGCCCCAGCGATTTGCCCGACGGCGACGCGGAGATAATCCTGGTCGCGCAACGCCGCCAACGCGCCGATCTGGCCGACGCGATTGATGCCGTAGTGATTGCGAACCTTGTCAAAGGCCTCGATGACGCTTCGTTCTCCGACCGCGTAGCCAATGCGTGCCCCGGCCAGCCCATAGGCCTTGGAAAAGGTTCGATAGCGGACGACTTGCGAATTGGCGACGTCGATACGAGGCGCGGTACCGGCTGGCGCTGTGTCGGCGTAAGCCTCATCCAGGATCAGCAGCGTTCCCGATGGCAGTTCCTGGATGAAGCCGTCCATGTCGCTGGCGGACCACCAGCTTCCCATTGGGTTGTTCGGATTAGACACGTACATGAGCGGCGCCGATAGCGCTTTCGCTGTTTCAAGGAGGCGGGGAACGTCTTCTCGGGCGTCGTTCATTGGCACCGCGTGTAACGTGCCCCCATGCGCCATGACGTGAAAGTTGAACGTCGGATAGGCCCCGCCAGTCGTCACGACAGCGGACCCCGGCGACAGGAAGAGCGCGCACGTCAGTCCTAGAAGACCGTCGATGCCTTCTCCGACCACGACGCATTCGACCGGGACGCCGTGAAACGCCGCGATTGCAGTACGGAGCTCGAAATTCTCAGGGTCTGAGTACATCCAATTTTCGGAGGCCGCGTCGCGCATGGCGGCAACCGCCTTCGGCGACGGCCCGAAGATGCTCTCGTTTGCACCGAGCCTGGCGCGAAAAGGCCGGCCGCGCGCGCGTTCCATCGACTCCGGCCCGATGAAGGGCACAAGCTTCGGCAGCGATGCGATCGTTGGCGTAAAGGGAGGGCGGGCCATGGGATCTTGAATATGGGTGGCTCAGAGGAGGCCGAGATCGGCAAGCTTCTTTTTCATTTCGGTCGGCATCATCGCAATCTGATCCCTCTTGCCCGACCTGATGTCGGGAGGCGCGTCGGCATCTTCGAGATAACGCCAACCTTGGAAGGCACGTCGCGGGATTGGTCGCACAGGGATCAGCGCCGGGTCCAACAGAATGTGGCAGCACGGCGTTCCGTCGTCCTTTTTCCCATCCTCCAGCCCGACAAGTTTCTGACGAACGAGGATGGTGCCGCGGATGACCCAGTAAAGCGATCCGCCATCGAGCAAGTCGGCGCTTCTTTTCGGTGATTGATACGTCGGATGATAGACGCAGGCTTTGCCGTCGCCTGTCTTGCGCCGCCGATGTTGTTCCTGCCACGCGGCCAGATCTTCGATCGAAGTCGCGCCGACGCAGAGCTTGACGAGATGCAAAGTCATCCGGGTGTTGTGCTCCTCGGGCTCGTGAACGGCAATCCAGCTTTCCACAGCCCATGCGCCGGTCAGGGCTTAGCCGTACAAGTTCCGGCATATTGCGCAAATATCGGCTGACCGAAGAGGCCAAAATGGCGCGAATGTACGGCCGGATATTTTCCTGTTTTCGGATCGCGGTCGTAGATCGTCGTGATGTTCAGGAACCCCTCGTTGACGACCTCCAGGAAAGTATTGGCGTTGAGGTTGCGGACAATTTTCAAGGTATTCGCAGACTTGCCGTCCAGGATGATCGTCGCGGATTGTTTATCGAGATCGATATTGCCGATTTCAAAGGAGAGATCGTCGGCCCGCGCGGATTTGAACTTTCCCGAGTCATAGCTCCACGAGTAGCCGTTGTTGAAATCACAGGCGAAATGTGTCGGTCCTTGATTGTCCGCCCGGGCGCCGGAGCAAACAGTCAGGGCTAAAGCGCATACCGCCAGTCTCAAATTCGACATTGGAGTTTCCCTCCGGAAGATAGATCGAGCCAGCGGGCCCGCACGCCGTTTTCTGTCATGCTCCTATTGAAACCAAGCTCCGCAAACAAGGCAAACCTGACGCGCATTCGCTGTCTCGCCAGCGAGGACGTTTGCCATTAGCTTGCCTCGGAATCGTGATCAGAATGAATTTTACGTCGTCGGGAGGCCGAATGCGCCCAATTACCGTGCTGAGCCTAGTCGCTGTTGTCGTCCTCCTGGCACTCCCGGGGACCGCTCCCGTCGCGTATGCAAAAAAAGCGAAAGACACAACGCACGGCGCCGGCTGGCAACCGAAGCTCGACGAGCAGACAATGACGTGCAAGCAGCTCTCGGGGCGCGTCCAGCTTCTCATTCTGCAACTCCGCGGGTCGGGCAGCGGTACGAAGTCGTCCGGTTTATCGCTGGGTCTGCATTCGGCTTTTGCATCGACCATCGGAACAACCGCGACCGGCGATGATCCGGTGGGCGAAAACGCTGCAGATATGAAGAAGCTGCGGGATTACAATCAGCAACTCGTCAGCATGAAGTGCAAGAGCTACGACCTTGACTATGAATTGAAGCAGACGGACCCGCACGAGACGCCTTCGGCGAGGATTTCGCCGCCGAAAAAGCATTGACGTCACGCTGGCGCCTCGAAAGCAGACCCCAGCGCCCGCGGTTTGGTTTCATCCTTGGACTTGCGGCAGGGCGCTTCGGCTGGCGCTTTGCGCATATGATTGTAAGCTCGCGGGATGACCGAGCAGAAAACTGATGCGTCTGAGACAATCGCTGCGAGCGCCTTCCCTTGGCCGCCGGTGCTTTTTATCGCGCTCATCGCCGCGGCGGCCTTCGCCACCCGCTTCTGGCCCCTGCCCTGGCCCGGCATTGATGACGCCCCCGCGCATTGGGTCGGTCTCTCCTTTGGGGCTGCAGGCGTCGTCCTGATCGTGTGGGCCGTCGCGACCCTGCGGAAACACGGCACGACCTTTATGCCCGACAGGACAGCTTCCGTGCTCGTCACGACGGGTCCCTTCATGCGATTTCGAAATCCGATTTACCTCGGTGACGCGCTGCTCATTTTGGGGATCGCCGAAATCACCAAATCGATCTGGTTCGTTGCCGCCGCGTTCGCGTTCGGCGTGCTGGTGACAGTGCTGCAGATCGTGCCCGAAGAACGGCACCTCGAAAGCAAATTCGGTGACGCGTATATCGACTACAAATCACGCACCCGACGCTGGATTTGATGCTGACGGCCAATGAGCACCGATTACGCCGAAAAGGAGCGGGATTTTATCGCCAGCCTCGATGAGGATACCGGCCGCGATCTCGCTGGCTGGATGACGGCCATTTCCGATAGCGGGCACACCGAGCGCAACGCGATCATCGACTGGCTCCGCCATCAGGGATTTCAGTTCGCCAAGGCATCCTGGCTGGAACGCATTCACCATAACGGCGGACGGCTGATCTATGCGGAAGACGGCGGCGAGTTCAGCGCTTCGGGGACGTTTGGACCTGCGGATCCGCTCGTCCACGGCGCGCCACCTCGCGTGACGAAGCGTGCGCCGATTACCGCGCCGCCTGATACGGCTGAGGCGGCCTCCAGTGGCGACATCGACCGTGTCCTGAGTGGGGCCAAGGGTTTGAGGCCCCTTGCGGATCTGATCCTGCGTGAAGTCGCCAGGGCGGTCCCGGACGTCACGTACACGACGAACGGCGCGTTCATCATCATGTCGGCACCGAAGCCTTTCGCCGCCCTGTTGCCGGCACCCAAACGGCTTCGTCTCTATGGCAGCTTCGGAGCGGACGGCGTTCATCGCGCGAGACCCGCCGATGGTATGAGCAAATCCGCGCCGCAGTTTCCCGAGATGCTCGTCCTCGACGATGCCCGGCACGTCGATGAAGATTTTCAACGATTGATCCGCTTCGCCGCCCGGCTGTAACTTGCCCCGTAATTTAAATGCGCGGCCATGAGTTGCATCGGCGGTACTGTCGCGCATCATTGATTCGCCAGAATTTTCAGCGTCAATGAGGCTGGCGGAGGCTTCCATGTCGGTTGAGCGGCGGCCCACGTTGGCCCTTTGTTTTGCATCTCTGGTGATTTTCGGTGCTCCTGACATTGCGACCGCTCAAGCGGCCAAGCGCGATGCGATCAGCGAGTTTTTGAAAGCCGGTCACGGCGTTGTCCTGCCATCCATCGATCCGACCAAGAAGGGCGCTGACGCGAACTCCGTCGCAGCGAAGCCAAAGGCTGCTGCCGATGTGCGCGATGGAGACCCGCAGTATGAGCAGGCAAAGGCCCTCATGGTTGCGGTCGATGCCATCCTCAAAGAGGCTGCTGAGACGCGCGCCGGAGCCAGCAAGCTGCCGAGCCGCAACGATTTCATCATTCCGCCTCTCTGGAGAGAAACGCGTGAAGATCGGGACGCCAAAGTTCGCGATCTGCTCGACGCAGCGCTCGGAATCGTCACCAACGCGCCCGTCGTAGAGGTTCAAAAGAAGCTCGACGCCCTGCGCCGCAACATTCATGATATCGAAGATCAGAACGCCAAATTGAGGGAAAAGCGGCTCGTCGCGCCTAAAGAAGCAAGCTTCACCAGCATTATGACGGACACCGTCAGCTCGATCGACGCAGAGATCGATGAAAATAATAAGCGCATCGCGGCCAATAACACCGAAATCAAAGCGGAGAAGGCCAAGATCGCATCGGCGCTCAAGGCGGCGGGGGTCGAGCTTCAATCCGATCAGATCGACTTGCTACTCGACAGCGTACTCTCCGGCGATCTCATCCGTCTCGTCGCGGTATTCAACGCGGCCAAGATGATCGACGGGCAGCTCGCGAACCTCATAAGCTCGACCGGCGACAACATGAGCGCGGCGCGGCGGTACTTCGCGATGCACGCGGCGTTGTTCGCCATGCTCGTCAGGGCGCAGGATGCGACAATCGCGAAAATCGATGGCCAATACTTGCCAAAGCTCGATGCCATCATCGCCGATATCGCGGCCGCCCGGGCGCGGACGAACGAGCTGCTCAAGGCGCAGAATCGGGCGGACCAGCAACGAGCGCTCGAATCGAATCGGGCGAGCCAGAAGATCGCAGCTGACGCCGCGCAAAGTTACCGGCGCTATCTCAAGCAACAGCGAGATCAGATCGTCGAGGCGCGACTCAAGGCCGTACACGACCTAAAAATCGCGGATAACACTTACGAGACGGTCGAAGCGAGCGTGCAGCTCCGCGATCTGATGCGCGATAGCTCCACATCATTCGAGGCGA
>JAICLG010000404.1 GCA_025927515.1 Hyphomicrobium sp. | reverse complement strand
GGAATCCGTCGAGGTAAATGCAACCAAGCCGAAGCTGTGACTCGGCATTTTCGGCCTCCGCCGCTTCCGTGTACCAGCGAACCGCATCTGGAAGGCTTCTCGTTACCCCTTTGCCAAAATGGTAGCATTCAGCAAGACGCCGCTGCGCTTCCACGTGACCGGCCGCGGCGGCTTTGCGAAAACAAGTAACCGCCTGTCGGATTTCGTCTTCCTCAATGTGCTCGAGGCCCCTGCGGTACAGCTCCGCAGGCTCGTGTCGTTTGACAAAGCGTGAAACCGCCTCGACGATGTCAGGATTCACCGATCGAACTATTTCCATTTGCTCGATCCGCTCGTATCCGCGGCGAAGAATTTCGTAAGGATCGTAAGAGCCAATCAGGCGTGAGACCACCGGGATCACTGGAAAGATCCTTATGGCTCGCGCATGGCGGTGCCAAAGCCATGCAGCATGCCACCAATCAGATACATCGCTACCGAACGTCGTCCGATCTTGATATCGCCGGTGAGTGTCATGCCTGGCAAAAGCCGAAAGTTGTCGGGCATTGCAACCAGATGTGCCGGGTCAACCGAGCAGCGCGCCTTGTAGTAAGCGTCGACGGGCTTGTTATCCTCATCAAGCGTGAACGCCCCTTCGCTGATCCAGCGTACCACGCCCTCGGCGGTGCCATGCTCGGCCGCATTGAAGGCGTCGATGCTGAGCACACACGGGTCTCCTGACCGGACATAGCCGACATCGCGAGAAGAGATTTTGATTTCGGCCTCAAGTGCCGTATTTAGCGGCATCATGGTAATCAGCTCATCACTGGGCTTGAGCACGGAGCCGACCGACAGCTTCGCGATAGTCAAAACCACCGCGGGTTCTGAGGCCGTGAGCCTCACCAGATCCTGCCGTTTGAGCGCTTTTTCATAGGACGACCGCGCCGTATCGAGATCGTTGCGCGTTTTGACGAGTTCCTGGCTCAGCTGCGCGAACCATTGTTCCCTGAAAGCGTCCCGGTCGGCGTGAATGGACGCCAAGGTCCCTTGGGCCTCGATCAAGGAATTATGCGTATTTTCGATCGTGCGGACCAGTTCGAGACGGCTATCCTGAGAGGCATACATGTTGAGCTGCGATCCCGTGCCATGCTGCGCCAGCGTGGTCCGCATATCCTCGATCTTCTGCGCAATTTCCTCGCGCTGGCGATAGCGACTATCATCCCCATTGAGTTTGGTGATGGTCGCTTCCGTCTGCTTCATCTTGGAATCGAAGCTGTTGATTTGCGCGTTGTACTGCGCGATGCGCTGATTATAGAGCGCCTTTTGCAGCATGTTGTAGTTTTGGGTGTCGTGGTCCTTGCCATCCGGGAACACGGGCACCTTACCGGCGATCTCCGCCTCATCGCGGGCGATCTGAGCGACATCGCTGGCGATCTGCGCTTTGAATTGCGCAACGTCTGCCGCCGCGAAAGTCGGGTCAAGGGTCGCCAACAATTGTCCAGGCTTAACCTGCTCGCCTTCCCGGACGTCGATGCTCTTGATGATGGACTGATCGAGCGCCTGGTAGACGGCGATTTGGCCGACGGGCACAATCTTCCCGCCCTGGCTCT
>JAICLG010000353.1 GCA_025927515.1 Hyphomicrobium sp. | reverse complement strand
TCAATGCCGCCATCAGGCGCGGACCGGGATAGGCGTGATATTCTTCAGCGATCGCGAGCTCGGAAAGCCGTGTCTCGAAGGTGGCGCGTTCCGCTGATCCGTCCCGCCAGGCTTTCGCGGCATCGACCAGGCCACGCCATTCATCCGCGCGGGCGCCGGGACCGGAGAAGAACTGATCGATCCGCCGTTCCTGAGCCTGCTGTGCCATCATCGCCTCCCGACCTGAGCCCTGGTGGTGAACCGTTGGCAGCGCGAGCGGAACGACTCTTGATCTAGATCAAGCGGCCAGACTACGCCTTGGCGGCGATCGGCCTTTGCTCGCAAAGCAGCAGCACGATCACCAGCAGCGTCACGGGAACGGCGAGGCTGTAGTTGCGCGTGATTTCAGTCGCAAAAGCGCCGATGGCGGCGCCCGCGCCGAAGGCAATACACATCGCGCCAAACAGATAGGGTCGGCGAAAGGGCCTCGGTCCGGCACTTTTCGCAAAGGCGGCGAACAGGCCTTCGATGGTCTGACGGAAATTGCTCGTCACCATTACAGAGTTATAGCTCAATCCTTCGACCCGCGGAAAGCTTACCGTCTGGAAGGCGGCGACCAGCGAGAGGCCAAGCGTGCCCGCCACATTGGGAAGCCGATTGTGCAGGATCGCGACGATAAACAGGAAGACGATCTCGATCAGAGTGCTGATCCGCGTCGCACGCGTCGGCGCAGCCCACCGCAACCAACAGGCCAGGGTCACCCCGACGATGAAAGCCAGCAACGGCGGAACATAGCGGACCGCCGTCTCCCATTCGCCGCTGGTCAGGTAGACCCACAGAAACACGAGATTGGCGCTTTGCGCGTTGGCAAAGACGTGGTGCACCATCCAGGTGTAGGCCTCGAGATAGCCGCCGACGAAGGCCAGCAGGCCTGCGATCTGCAGCGCCTCGTCCGGGGGAAATGATGCGGCGGCGCCCTGCGGCATCGACGTCGGATTGCCTCATCAAAAAAGGATGGGCGAAAGAAACTGATGCAGGCGCAAAATACTGGTTTGATCTGAATCAAGCGCGCCGGTCGACCAAGGCGGGCCGCTTCGCCGCTTGATCTAGATCAAGCAAAGCCAGAGCCAACCGGGAAAACTTCTCCGATCTTCCGCTTCACGATGGGACGAAGACGATGGTTCGATCCCTGTCCTTGTGTATCGCGCTTCTTGTAGCGCTCGCTGCACCCGGCTTCTGTCAGGGCGTGGACAATCGAACGCTCCTGCCGATACAGGAGGAGATCTGGGCTCTTCCCGTCACGCTACCCACGGTCGCCTACGTCGTGCGTCCGGTTGGCAACGGACCGTTTCCGCTCGCGGTGATGAATCACGGCGTCTCGCTGAACCCCCACGAACGCAGCTTCTTTCCGCTTGTGGAGTTTCGGGATGCGGCGATGTGGTTTGCCCGCCGTGGCTATCTCGTGGTGGCGCCGACCGGGCCCGGATACGCCGCCGGCGCGCTCGATGCGCCGGAACTCGGCCTGTTCTCGGTTTTCTATTCCAAGATTGGTGGATGTGAGAATCCCAACTTCCATGATGCTGGAATCGCAGCGGCCGCGCTCGACAAATGGATCATCGACTACATGACCGAGCAGAAATTGGCCGTTCCGGACAGCGCAATTGTCATCGGCCAGTCGGCCGGCGGTTGGGCTGCGATCGCGTTATCCAGCCAGAACCTCCCCTCCGTAAAGGCGATCATCGCGTTCGCCGCAGGCCGCGGCGGGCGCGTCGGTGGCAAGCCCAACAACAATTGCGCGCCCGACAAGCTGGTCGCGGCCACCGCCGAATTCGGCCGTACCGCACGCGTCCCGATGCTGTGGATCTATATCGAAAACGACACTTTCTTCGGTCCCAACCTCTCGCGCCGGATGCATGCGGCCTATACCGGCGCCGGCGGCGACGCCGAATACCATTTGATGCCGGCATTCGGAAACGAGGGACATTTCTTCATCGATTCCCCCGGCGCGATCCCGCAATGGTCGCCGCTGGTCAGTCAATTCCTCGACAAGCATCGCTAGGAGCTAGGAGAGCTTGCAATGCGCGAACGCTGCACGAGGCCAATTCGTTCACTCCTCCCCGCATGTGCGGCAACGTCAGTTCTGCTGCTATCCGGAGTGGCCAACGCTCAGCAAGCCTCACCCGCCGATGAGAAGGCGCCGGAAATGGCCTCACGCGGCCAGCGCAGCCTTGTTCGCCAGATCAAATATGGCGATTGGCAGAAGGTTTGCTTCAAAACGCCGGGCTCTGGCATGGTGTGCCGCACCAACATCAACGGCACGTTCGACACCGGACAATCGGCCGTACGAGTTGATCTGATCGAGCGCGAAAGCGAAAACAAGGCGCGGCTACAAGTCTTCGTGCCGGTCGGACTTTATCTGCAGGCGGGCGTCAAGCTGACCGTCGACCAGGGCAAGTCGTATCAGATCCCCTATGTCTGGTGCATGACAAATACCTGCGTCGCCGGAAATCCGGCCGATCCGCAGTTGGTCCGCGACATGGAGAAAGGCCAAGAGCTCTCGCTCGAAGTCGTCGATTCCAGCGTGCAATCGGCGACAACGGAGATTCCGCTCAATCAATTCGGCACCGTTCGGAACGGCGCGCCGTCGAAGACGTTTCAGCAAGACATCGATGAATGAAGCGCCACGGCCGCTA
>JAICLG010000036.1 GCA_025927515.1 Hyphomicrobium sp. | reverse complement strand
TAGTGTGCAGATGAAAACCGTGCTCGCCCGCCGGAATGCCGGTGACATTGACATTGAATTCGAGGCCGCCGCCCGGCTTGTCGGAAATCGTGGCTGTGCCGAGCTTTTCGCCCACGCCCTGTGGCGTGACTTTGTTGATCGGAACGACGAGTTCCGCAGCCGCAGCTGCGCCCATATAGCCTGTGGCCAGCAGGATCAGTGCTGCCGGTACGGTGAACCTCATTCCGATCTCCTGCCAGTCTCGCCAACTTAAGCATCTCGATCGTAAACCTCTGCAGGGATTAGAGGTTCCGCCTGGCCCATCTCAAAAGCTCCGCCAGCCCGCGAGGCTGCGGCTTGGCGTCCTTTTTTTCCCGGCTCTGCAACCGGAAACCTTTTGGCCGGTAGGCACATAAGCCACAGCACGCACCTCCCTCAGTGCGACTGCCCCCCAAATGCTGTGGCACATGAGGAGCCACCCCGGTTTCACAGGGCCGGGGTGTCTCCGGGGGCCTCTCTCTTGATTGCCCTACGCGGCGAGACGCGCCGACTTTTTCAGATCACGAACGAAAGCATCGTAGGACGCTGCGCGGGCCGCATCGTCCTGCTGTCGCAGGAGCGACGAGGGATGCACGGTTATGAATCCGCGGAACGGACCGAACTGCGCTGGGCCGCGTGTGCGGGATATGACGACCGGGGCTCCGGTCAGCGCCAATGCAGCCGTCGCTCCAAGCGCCACAACCACGTGCGGATGCACGAACTCGAGTTCTTTCATGAGCCACCATCGATACCGCTTCACTTCCGAGACGGTGGGCTTCTGATGGATGCGGCGCTTGCCCCGCTGTTCGTATTTGAAGTGCTTGACGGCGTTGGTGACGTAGGTTTCCTGCCGCTCGACGCCTGCCGCCTCTAGAGCGCGGTCAAGCAGCCGGCCCGCGGGTCCGATAAAGGGATGGCCCTGTAGGTCTTCCTGATCGCCCGGTTGTTCGCCAACGAGCGCTAACGGCGCGCCGATAGGACCTTCTCCCAATACCGCCCGGCGACCGCCGTGCACCATTGGTTTGATCTCTTTCAGCCATGCGTTCAGTTCGGCGAGACTGGAAGGTTCTTGCCGATCCGGCTCCTGCTCGACTCCCGACCGGCTGTGCGACCCGATGGGCTTGGCTGCGGCTCTTATCATTCCGACATAACGCACCGTCCTCGGTTTCGGACGACCCGGAATGAAGATTTCTTCATTTTGGAAATCATCCATTTTGTCCAATATTCCCGGCGTAATAGAGTAACACGCTTGTGAAAGCCCCGATGTAGGTTTTTCCCGTAAGAGCGTGCGAGCCAGTAGAAATGGGAGTGGAGCAATGAGGTTTGTTAGGGCTGCTGCGATTGCCGCTGTCGTCGCATTCGCAGGATCGATCGCGGGCATCGCGGCCGCCAACGCTGCGAGCATCGCCGTCGGCAAAAAGCTTGAGCTGAAGGTCAATCCGAAAGACATCGGCCAGGAGCAGGCCCAACTCTGGAAAAGGTTCGGCGGATGGTGCGCGCTGAAGGACTGGCATCCGGCTGTCGTCAGCTGTCACGAGAGCACCGAGAACGGCTCGCAAGTGCGCGTGCTGACGCTCAAGGACGGCAGCAAGATCAAGGAAAAACTCCTGGACAAGAAGCCGAACTTCTACCGCTACGAAATGCTGGAGAGCCAGCTTCCGGTCAAGAATTATCAGGCTCAGTTCTCACTGGTCCCCGATGATGACGATGAAGACGAGCTCAATTTCTCATGGTCGGCGACGTTCGATGCCAATGGCAAGACGAACAAGGAAGCGCGCGACGTCATCGACGGAATTTTCAAAGCCGGTCTCGACAACATCAAGATGATGGTGGGGAAGAATGTTGCCGGTGATGACGATGATAAGAAATAGCCCTGGTCGGGCGTAGAGAAGAACCGGGACCCAGATTTTAGTTGCTCAGCCTGGGTCCCGGATCGCCATGCTCATCAATCGCGCACGATCCGTGGAGTCATGAATCTACGCGGCTTCTGGGATAAAAATCTCTCGCGTGCCGTTTCGGCAGATCAGGTTTTCAGGGTTTCGATCGCGAGACGGATCAGATCGGCGGTGCGATCGACGCCGAGCTTGACCTTCATCTGCGTGCAAATATTGGCGACCGTCTTGTAGGCGATGCCGAGATTGTCGGAAATCGCGGTCATGCTCTTGCCCTGACCGAGCATGCGAAGAATTTCGACTTCGCGGATCGACAGCGATTGCAGAGGGTCGTCGGCTGTAATCTGACTGACGGCAATGCGAGACGCGAGGTCCCGGTCTATATATTGTTCGCCGCCGCGTACCTTGCGAATGGCGGAGACCAGCTCCTCGACAGGCGCGCTTTTGCTGACATAGCCGCGTGCCCCGCCGCGCAACGCGCGCACGGCGTAGATCGGTTCATGATGCATGCTGAACACGATGACGCGCGCCGCGCTATCGGCCGCCAGCACACGGCGCAGCATTTCGAGCCCTCCGGCGCCTTCGAGATTGAGATCGAGTACGACGATGTCGGGACGTTCGCGCGCATAGACTGCGAGTCCGTTTTCTATGTCGGCTGCTTCGAAGACCTCGGCCTCGAAATGCGCAACGAACAGTCTCTGCAGACCCTCGCGGACGACGCCGTGATCATCGACGATGAGTATTTTCATGCTGCACTCGTGGTTCTTGTGGTTTCGTCTGTTTTCTTGTTGGGTTCGGCAGGAACCGGAATATCGGCGATCAAGCGGACGCCTTTCTCGTTCTCTTGAGAAGCGACGTGCAATTCTCCGTTGAGTGCGGCCACGCGCTCCTTCATGCCGGCAAGTCCGAAGCCGCGTTTTGCGGTTTCTCCGATGCCGCTGCCATCATCGGAAACAACAACGCGCAAAATTCCAGGCGCTATGCGGCGTGCCGTCAGTCCGATCGTCGTGGGGTTGCCGTGACGGACTGCATTGCTCGTTCCTTCCTGGAGAATTCGGAATGCCGTTTCTTCGACGCGCGCAGGAAAACGCGCATCCTCGATGTCGGCATCGAACGTTATCGAGGGCCTGCGAGAGCGCCAGAAGGCGACGAGGTGTTCGACCGCGTGCGTCAGCCCCTGGTCGATCAACATCGCCGGTCTGAGCCGGCTCAGGATGCCCCGCAAATGCAATTGCATGTGCTGGACAGATTGCCGGATGGCCTTGGCCCGGCTTTCAACATCCTCGTTGGACCCGCGCGACAGAAGAATCGGGATCGATTGGGCATCGACATCGGCGGCAAAGAGGAATGGGCCGATTTCGTCGTGCAGGTCGCGCGCAATTTCGGAGCGCTCTTCCTCCTGCACCGTCGAGAGCTGCTCGTTGAGACGCTGATTCTGCTCCTCGGCGCTACGGAGCTGTCCGGCCATGCGATTGAAAGCGCGATAGATGAGGTTGAGATCTTCCGGACCCTGCTCGGCAACGTGTGCGGTGTAATCGCCTTCGCCGACGCGATTCAATGCCGATGAAAGATCCTCGAGAGGCTTCAGCGCGTGCCCAAGGCTCGCATAGATCAACGCCAGTACGACGCCGCAGAAACTCGAAATGATGATCAGCTTGAGCTTGAGATCTTCCCAAACCTCGCCGATTTCGTTGTGAGGATCGGCTACGACTTCGATGCGTCCGAACTTTTGGTAGGGCGCGGGCAAGGTGAACTCGTGGGTAAGGATTTTCCCGGCCAGCAGCCAATACAGCCACCCTGGCGGCGGGTCGGCGGGTTTGCGAAGGCGGGAGATATCTTTCAAGCTGCCGTCGGGTGCGATCCAGCTTGCAATGACGTGGCGATCGCCGTCGAATGATCGGACGGTCCGGCGCAGTTGCGCGGCGGGATCACCGCTCGTCGAAATCGCCGACAAGGCGTCACCGATTGCGCTGTCGCCAACCTCGATGGCAGACGACATCTCCAATTCGATCTTGCGCAGCCCGGTCCAATACGTGAGCACGCCACCGATGAGGAGGCACGCCGCGAGGACGAGAGAAATGAGAACGAGAAGGCGGCGTCTCAAGGGCATTGAGTCACGAAACTCATTTGTAACATTGTAACATATTCGCGCAGCTACAGCTACGCGTCAAGGCTCGGAACACGATCGCGCGGCGAAAGGAAAGAATCCGCGCTAGAATTGTACGAGCAGAGAGCATTCTAACTCATGATGCCGCATATTCGATCACGCGCGATGGCATCGCATCATGGCCGGGTGCGGCCCTTCCTTATGATTAATCCGCTTCGGGTACGTGAATACGGCGCAGAACTTTGAACCGCGCCTTCACGCGCTTGGGACGATCGTCCTTAAACGGTGCAGGCGAGATCAGACGCTCGTGCGGGTGCAATAGTGCGGCAGCGAATGAAATACTATCCGGGATTTTTTCCCGCACGTGCCTCCGCACCGGCTTCCTCAGCGGGTGTTATGCAGCCGATACGATCCGCGCCTGACGTCGCGCCGGCGGAATGATCAAACTGCTTTGCAGCAGAAACGGCCGAAGATCGCGCAACAGTTTCGCCGGACGCACCTGCCGCTGGTCCGCCGCCATCAATCCCCACACGAGTGCGAGCAGCAGATAGAAATGACGCCAGTGATCGCTGTCGATTAAAACACCTTCGCAGATGTTGCCCGCGAGAGCTGCGAAGACGATCAGGAAATAGGGTGAGGTGCTCGTCCTTTTCAGAGCGTGACGGAAACCGAGCGCAAGCGTGCCAAGGCACGTCATCAAGTAGAGGAAGCCGCCGACCCACCCGGCATTGAGAAACATGCTGAGGTAGACGTTGTGGACCTCTTCGTGATGATAGAAGCGCGTGAAAATTTCGGAGCCGATACCGAGCGGATTTTCGAGTATCAATCCGACGGCTTTCATTTGGCCGCCGAAACGTCCGTCCGGTCCTACATCATAGGATTGCGTCAGTGTCGCTCGCTGTTCGAGCAAGCTGGAGATGGCTTCGGACTGAAGAACGGCGGCGAGGATCAGTCCGAGAAGTGCAATGCTTATTACGACGAGCGAGGCGAGCTTGACGCGCTCGCGGTTCGTGTCTGCCGTGATCAAGTAGAAATACCCGAACACGACGAACCCAATGGCCGTTGCGGCCCAGGCGCCGCGCGAGAAGCTAAAGAGGATGCCGACGGTCAGCACAGCGGCTGCCAGCAGTGGAAGTACGCCGCGACGCAGCGGCCGCGTAAGCCACATGTGCAATGCCGTCAGCAGGGGCGCTACCAGAAACGGGCCAAACACGTTCGGGTCCTTGAACGGGCCGGAGGCGCGGCCATACCGGGTGAAATGATCGAAGGCGCCTGGAAACAGATTCAAGTAACCGGCGATGCCGCACGCCGCAGCGATCAAGCCCGCCAGCAAATAAGCATTGAGAATGAGCCGGATGTGTCTCTCAGGGCTTTTAGCGACGAACGCGGCGAACAAAAACCAGGCGCCGACGAGATAGAGAGTGACGTTCATATGCGAGACCGCGACGCCGGTTTCGCGCGCTAGCGCTGCGCTCAGCTCTCCGCAGGCAGTCATCGTGAAAACAACCGCGAAGCCCGCCCAAAGCATTGGTTTGGCATCGACAAGGCCGACGACCGGAAGGAGGATCATCAGCCCGATCGTCAGGGCATCAACGGGGGCGGGTTCACTGAAGACGATCGAGCTGACGGCAATCGTTAGCCAGACGAGAGCCAAGGCGATCCGGTGCGCGAAGCTCTCGCGCGCGCCTCGCGTGAGGTCAAAGCGAGCGAGCGTCGGTGCCATGGCTACGACTGACGACATTGCAGCGAGCTTCCCTGTTTGCGGCTATAGGGGAGTGTTCGAGTTCAGTAGGCGCTCTCGGTATTCAACAGGGCGAAGGGTGTTTTGAAGAGAATGTAGAGGTCGAGGAAGACGCTCCAGTTTTCGATATAATAGAGGTCGTGCTCGATGCGCTTGGTGAGCTTCTCTTCGGTATCGGTTTCGCCGCGCCAGCCGTTGATCTGAGCCCAGCCGGTGATGCCGGGCTTCACCTTGTGGCGCGCAAAGTATCCATCGACGACCTCGTCGTAGAGGTGGCCTGCGGCCTTGGCCTGGACGGCGTGCGGACGCGGGCCGACGAGCGACAGGTTGCCTTTGATGACGTTGAACAGCTGCGGAAGCTCGTCGAGGCTCGTCTTGCGGATAAAGCGGCCGACGCGTGTAACGCGCGGATCGTCCTTGGTAACGAGCTTCGAGGCCGTTGCATCGCAGCGGTCGACGTACATCGAACGGAACTTGAAGACCTCGATCAGCTCGTTGTTGAAACCATACCGCTTCTGCCGGAAGAAGACAGGGCCGCGGCTTTCGAGCTTCACAGCAAGAGCGATGAGCAGCATCAGCGGCGCCATGATTGCGAGCGCGATCAGGCCAGCGGCCTTGTCGAAGAGCCATTTCGAAACGTAGTCCCAATCCGCGATCGGCTTGTCGTAGAGATCGATCATGGCGACCGATCCGACGTGGGAATATGTGCGCCGTGAGAACCTCAGTCCGCTGGCTCGCGCCGGCATTTTGACGTCGGCCGGCAGCACCGACAGGCGGCCGACGACGTTCGAGAGACGGTTCTCGGCGGCAAGCGGCAACGACACCACGACAAGATCGAGCTGCTTCGATCGGCTCATGGTGATGAGATCGTTGAGCGTGCCGAGGCGCGGATAGCCGGAGATCTGTCCCGGTGCGCGCCCATCCTTGCGATCGTCGAAGATGCCGGTGATGCGCACGATCGAATTGCCGTCGGCTTCGAGTTCGCCGAGAAGGTTTTCGGTCAGAGGGCCGCAGCCGTAGATGGCGACGCGCTGGTATAGGCGGCCCGAGTTTGCGGCGCTGTGGACGAACCAGCCGGCGAGAAGGCGTCCGGCGATGACCAGGAAGGCGCCCGACACGAACCATGCCGCAAGCCAGACGCGGGAAACCTCGGAGCCGACCTTGAAAAAGAAAACGCCGGCGACGAGCGCCGCGAAGGCGATGGTCCAGCCGAGCATCGCCAGGGGCAGGTTTCTGACCGGCGCGGACAAGGCACGCAGGCTGTAGAGATCGAACAAGCCGAACACGACAACGGTCGCAGCGCCGACGAGCGCTGTTGCAAAAAGATACACAGTGTTCTGCAGAACGCCCGAATCCGCGACATAGAAGTTTGCGATCGAGAGCCCGAGAAGGCTCACGAGAAGAAATTCGATGCAACGGATGCTGCCGCTGACGACGACGGGCGAAAGCGTTCGCTGATGGTCGGCGCGGGTCGTATCTGCCAGTTTGGCTTTCGCGAAGGGCATTTGGCGTGCGGCTGCCAAGACGTCCGCGAGGCGAGTGGCCGGAGGGCTCTTGAAGTCGAATGTCAGTGCCATCTCTGCTGCGCGTCCCGTTTAGATAAACGTGACGCCTTACAAGCAGGCCGCGTGCCACTTGCGTTAACTATGATGGCTTTGCAACTTTGCCGTCATCGACGGGAGCCGCTCTGTTCGTATCGCTGACGCCGCATAAAAGCTCAGGATCGAGTCCGTCATCGCCGCGACGGTAAACTTTCGGGTAACGCGGGCTTTGAGCCGTGCTGCCCGGTCGAGGGCGCTCTGCGGGTCGTCGAGCGTCGCTGTCAGCGAGGCCACCAGGGCCGAGATATTTCCCGGCTCTATAAGCGCGGTGTCGGATCCGGCGACGATTTCTGGAATGCCGCCGACGTTCGTCGCGATGAGCGGCATGCCGGCCGCGCTCGCTTCGAGTACGACATAGGGGAAACTCTCGGCCCGTGAGGGGACGACCATGACGCGACCGAGAGCGAAGGCCTTGCGTATCGGGAGCGCGCCCGTGAAGCGCACAAGATCGGCAAGCCCGAGGGCGGACGACATTTCCTTAAACGCCGCTTCGTCCGGCCCTGATCCGACAATCGTCGCCGTGACCCGCCGGTCCTTGAGTTCGGCCAACGCGTCGAGCAGGATGTCGACGCCCTTCAAATGGCGGAGCTCTCCGACGAAGAGGACGTCGGTCGCGTCGGGACCTGGCTTGACGCTTTTGAAGTCGGCGATCTTCAGCCCGTTTGGAACGATGCGGTGAGGAGCGCCCTTGGCGCTGATGCGTTCGCGGTAGACGCGTGCGGCATGGGCGCTTTCGAAAATCAGGCCCGTCGTCACGGATTCGAGGCCGCGCTCGATGAGCATCAGGACGCGCTGCTCGATGGACCCTGGCTTCAAATTCAGGCTGCCGCCATGCGGTGTGTAGAAGGAGGCGATCCTTTGCCCCCTTCTGGCGAGGCCGCGGGCCGCGAGACGGGCGTACGCTCCGCCTTTGGCGCCGTGGCCATGCAACACATCGAGATCTAACTTCGCGGCGTGGGCTCGGACGGCGCGGGTGGCGAAGAGGTCGCCGAGGCCCGGCTGGCGGCGCATCGGAACACGGGCAAGCCCCAGCGTCAGCTTCGGCGCAACGCTGGCAAATTTGGCGGATGTCAGCCGATCTTCGGCGTTGCTGTCGGCCAGGATGCCGACGTCATGACCGCGATTTGCTTGTTCTTCGGCGAGATCGAGCACGTGACGAAAGAGGCCGCCGACCGGTGCACGAAGACAATGAAGGATGCGCATGCTGAACCTGTCCCGAGGAGCCGGGAAAGGTTTGATGTCTTTCAGAAATATCTCTCGAACACGTAAACGGTGTCGCCCGGCTTCAGCAGTGCGTATCCGGGTGCTTCGATCTCTTGAACCAGGCCATGAACTTTGCGCGTGATGCGGAATGTCGTCTCGCTTGCCCGTTCGGTGTAGCCACCGGCGATCGCGACGGCGGTTTCAACGGTCATGCCGGAAACGTAGGGGAATTGTCCGGCATTCTTCACTTCGCCGAGAATGAAGAACGGCCGGTTCTGCTGAACGTCGACGGTGACCTGCGGGTCCTTGACGTACTCGGTGCCAAGACGCGCTCGGATTGCCGCCTGCAGCTGGCTGGTTGTTTTTCCACGAGCCTTGACATTGCCTATCAGCGGAACGTCGATCTTGCCTTCGTGGTCGACGATATAGAGGCGCGAGAGGCTCGGCTGGCCATAGACGAAAACGCGCAACCGGTCGCCAGTATCGAGCAGATAAGGACCGTCCGTGTCTGCTATGGCCTCGGACTGAACGACGGCTGGTGTGACGATCGCCGGACCCCAGGCTCCCGGTTCGGCTGATACCGGGCTCACAGGGATGGGATAACCATTGGCAACGGCGCCGTCGCGGTAGGGAGCAGGGGCGACGGGGCCATCTGCGATAGTCATTGTCGAAAGGAACTCTGGTCCCGAAGCGCAACCGCCAAGCAACAACGACGCTACTGATGCAGCGAACAAGGTGGAACGCACCGGCATCTGAAAGACATTTCCCGCGACGAAAACCAACGTCTCGGAGGTTTATGGGGCACGCAGTTAATAAACTCTAAGACCACGGCTTTTTTTGAAACGCTTAAGGAGTTGCTAACCGCGGTTGCCGATTACTCTCAGGGTCAAAAACCTTTTTCGTTGAGTAATATTATGCGGTCCCGCGGCCATGTTTCACCTGACGATATCGATATGGGATCGGTGTTCGACGCCTTGAAGCGTCGTGCGCGTTGGCTCGTCGCTCTAAGCCTCATGCTTGGAGGTTTGACATATGGAGCGCTCTCGCTTGTGGCGCCGCGCTATCAGAGCGAAGCGGAACTCGCCATCGTCGCCAAAGGGGCATCCGGCACATTCGCCGACCGCAGCGGGTCTTCGGGTCCCGACCTCATCACGACGCGGATGGACAAGGAAGCCATCAACACCCACGTCCGCGCGATGCAGTCGCCGGAGTTGATGGAAAAGATCGCCAACGACCTGAACCTCAAGGACCGTCCGGAATTCAATAACGCGCTCGGCCCCGTCGACAAGCTCGACGCGATTTTGCGCCATTTCGGCATCGGAGGTCCGCGCAAGGGCGAGACGACGCGGGACCGGGTGCTGGACGCCTTCCGCAGCCGGCTCGAAGTCTATGCCGCAAAGGAGAGCCGGTTCATCGGCATCCGTATGATCTCGAGCGATCCAAAGCTTGCGGCGAAGATTGCGAACGCGATGGCCGAAAACTATCGCGCATCGCTCGCCGCGCAGGGCGTCACGGAAGTCGATGACCTGCAGAGCGTGCTTAAAACCAAAATCGCGAAGCTCTCGACGGAGGTTACGGCGGCGGAGACGGAAGTCGACCGCTACCGCGGCAAGATCGACGGATTCAGCGGCGGCTCGCAGAACACCGGGCTTAACGCGCAGCAGATGTCGGAACTGACCGCTGAACTGACGAAGGCCAAGGCAGCGCGCGGCGAAGCGGAGGTTCGAGCCAAGTCCGCGCGCGACATGATCAAGCTTGGCTCTGCCGACCAGCTTGCCGACGTCCAGAAGTCGCCTTTGATCCAGAATCTAGTGCAGCAACGCGTGCGCATCGAGCGGCAGATTTCAGAGCTTTCCGCCACGCTGCTGCCGGGGCATCCGCGCATGCGGCAGCTCAAAGCGGATCTGGCGGGCCTCAAGGTTCAGATCAACAACGAGATCTCCAAGATCGTCGACAGCCTCGACAAGGAAGCCCAAGTCGCGAAGGGTCGCGAAGACAGCATCGAGCAGAGCCTCGCCGACATCAAATCGCATATCGTGAGCAATGCCCCCGAAGAAGCGCAGCTCCGCCAACTCGAAGCAACAGCGAAGGCCAAGCGAACGGAGCTTGAAAATATTCAGGCTCAACTCGAAGCTAACCGGAAGCGGCTCGACGCCAGGGCGCAGCCTGTCGCGGCGCAGATCATTTCAAACGCGCAGCCGGAGAGCGTCCCCGTTTTCCCGAAGAAGGGCGCGCTCTCGGCGCTGATTACGCTTGCATCACTGATGTTCGGCACGGCCTGGATCGTGACTGCTGCGCTCTTCCGCGAGGCGCGAAAAAGCTCGCTCCGGCATATGCCGGAACCGCAAGTGGCCAAACCGGCCGCCTTGCGCCCGGAACCGGTCCTGGCTTCGCCGCCCGAGCCTCTGTCGCGTGAGGTCGAACATGGCGAGAGGGTAATGCCGCCGTCACAGGAGACGGAGTCGTTAGCGCCTGTTCTCACCATTCCGGCGGGCGACATCATCGCGTTGTCCTCGCGCCTGCGCGACCGCCATCGGCCGGATAGCGGGTACAGGACGCTTTTGACCGGAGAGCGCGAGGGCATCGATGCCACGGAGGAAGCAATCGAGCTTGCGAGTGCACTTGCGCACAGCGGCGCGCAGGTCATTCTGATCGATTGGAGTCCCTCGGGCGAGGGCATGGCGGAGCCGGTCGGCCTTGATCCCAGTGCGGGATTGAACGATCTCCTTCGCGGCGATGTGAATTTCGGTGAAGTCATTCAACGCCTGCCGGGGAGCAGCGTCCACGCGATCGCGGCCGGTAAAGCGCTGAACCTTTCACCTGAGACTATCAATCCCGATCAACTCAATCTCGTACTGGACGCGCTCGATGAAGCTTACGACCACATCATCGTTACGGGCCGCCATGACGAAGCGCGCTGGCTTTTCGAAATGATCGAAGGCCGGTTCGATACCGGCATCGTCGTCGTTGAAACGCGCAAGGGCGCTCCGGTTCTAGCGGATCCGGACTGCACGTTCCTCGGTTTCGAGGTTGCCGACATCGATATCATCCGTTTCGAACGCCGAGCTTCGGAAAGGGCGCCGGTTCATCAGCGGATCGCGCGTGTGGCGCAGCGGCGGCCTCTGGAGTTGGCGCGCCGAGCGTGATCGCAGCACCAATCGTGGAATTGAGGATTCAGAGTTTTCCTGATGTCTCGACGCACGACCAAGCTTCTGAAGGCTGCTCTCTCGGCTTTGCATTACAGCGGCGCGGCTCGCGTCGCCGCGCCGCTTACCGGCCGCAACGGCGTCATTTTCATGCTGCATCAGGTGGGGCCTGGTACGCCGCGCGCCTTCAATCCGAACAGCATTTTGAAAGTCACGCCCGAGTTTCTCGATAGCGTCATCCGGCATATCCGGGCTGCGGGGTTCGATATCGTCGGGCTCGATGAGGTCAAGGCACGCCTCAACGAAGCGCCGGGTTCGAGGCCGTTCGCGGTGTTCACGCTGGACGACGGTTATAAAGACAATCGCGAGTTCGCGTATCCTGTCTTCAAGCGCCACAACGTGCCGTTCACGATCTATGTGCCGACCGCCTATGCCGACGGACATGGCGAACTCTGGTGGCTGGCTCTTGAAGAAGCATTGCGAAAACTGCAGCGTGTCGAAATCAAGCGTGATGGTGCAACGCGCGTTTACCGGCTCAGAATCGACGCGGAGAAGAAATTTGCGTTTCACGACATCTACTGGTGGCTGCGCCAGATACCTGAAGATCGGGCTCGTGCGGTCGTGCGTGATCTGGCGGCCAAGGCCGGCTTCGAGGTCGCGGGGCTCTGCCGGGATCTGGTGATGAGCTGGGACGAGATCCGCGCGCTCTCCAAAAATCCGCTTGTGATGATTGCCGCTCACACGACCAATCACTTCGCCCTTGCCAAGCTTCCGGTCGAGACGGCGCGGCGCGAAATGGCCGACAGCATTGCGCGTGTCGAAAAGGAACTCGGCAAGCCTGTGCGCCACTTCAGCTATCCCTATGGCGACGACGAGAGCGCCGGGGAGCGCGAGTTCGAAATCGCGCGGGAGCTTGGCCTCGAAACGGCCGTCACGACGCGTAAGGGTCTGCTTCGGATGAAACACGCACATACATTGACTGCGCTTCCCCGGCTATCGCTCAACGGCGCTTATCAGGATGTAAGGTATGTGAAGGCGCTACTGTCGGGATTGCCGTTTGCGCTGCGCGATGGCGTCAAGGGCGCGCTTGGGATCGTTCGCGGACGATCACCCAGCGGCGCGCTGGAAGCGGTCAGCCATCCGGCTTCTGCATCCACGAGATGAGTAGGCCCGCCGGCAACACCCACAGCAAGCCCGCGACCACATAATACAAAAGCTCGACGAATTTGCTGACGTTGTGCACCTGCAGTACGATCGCGACGCCCATAGCGGCGAGCGCATAAACGGCAATCAGCAGCAAGAGCGCGATCGTGCCTAGGAATTTGCGTTGGCGCTGGGTCATTTTGCTGGGATACGGGCTCAGGTGTGTTACGGCAACCGCGCCGGATAGGCGCATTGTTCCGGGCGTGGGACGGAGTATCACACGCCGGGCAAGTTCGTAGAGGATATTTACCGCGCATGACGATGGCTCGCCTCGCAGATGATCGAACCGCCACAGGTGCCGACAGAATTGCCGGCGACCGTGCCGTGTCCATGTGGCTGTGGTTCGTCGCGGCGCTGGTCATCGCGATGGTCGTCGTCGGGGGCGCGACGCGTCTCACGGAAAGCGGTCTCTCGATTACGGAATGGGAGCCGCTGCTTGGCGCCAGTCCGCCGCTCAGCCATGCGGATTGGGTTTCTGCCTTCAACGATTACAAGCAGATTCCGCAATACCACATCATGAACCCGGACATGACGCTCGATGCGTTCAAGTCGATCTACTGGTGGGAGTGGAGCCATCGATTTCTCGGACGCTTCATCGGCATTGCTTTCGCTTTGCCGCTCGCGTTTTTCTGGCTGACCGGGCGCCTCAAGTCTGGCACTGGCGTGAAATTTCTCGGGGTCCTGGCGCTCGGCGGCGTACAAGGTTTCATCGGCTGGTACATGGTGAAATCCGGGCTCGTCAATCGCGTCGACGTCAGCCAGTACCGGCTGGCACTGCATCTGACGACGGCGTTCGCGATCCTCGGGCTTCTCGTTTGGCTTGCTCTCAATGAATGGCCGGATGCGGCCCGCACGGCCGTCGGATCCGTGACGTCAGCGATCAAGCGCATGGGCGTGTTCGTCGTCGCCATCGTGGTCTTGCAGGTGGTTCTCGGGGCGTTTGTTGCCGGTCTCAAGGCGGGCTTCATCTACAACACCTGGCCGACGATGGATGGTCAGTGGGTGCCGAGCGACTATTGGACGAAGCCCGCATATCTGACGTTTTTCGAGAGCCACGCCGCGGCGCAATTCAATCATCGCATCATGGCCTACATGGTCGTGCTCGTCGTGCTGACCGAGCTTTGGCTGGTCTTGCGTTCGCCCGTCGATAGTCGCATCCGCGCGACGGGCATTCTCCTGGCTTGCGCGGTCCTGGCGCAAGTGAGCCTTGGGATTGCGACGCTGTTGGCGCACGTTCCATTGGAACTCGGCGTCGCGCATCAACTCGGCGGCGCGATCGTGTTCGTGCTTTCGGTCGTGCATTTGCACGCAATCCGCCGGGCAGCGAGGCATAGGGAATAGATTCCCGTCCCCTCGAGGGGGAGGGGAGAAGAGGCGAGAGTGAGAAGACGACCGATGGAGAAGCCGCATGGTTTTCGCTCTTCGTCAAAGAAGGGCGGCGGCTGCTTCATTCGATGTTGCTATCCCAGGCCGAGCATCAGTTTGATGTTCTGAACGGCGGCACCGGCAGCGCCCTTGCCGAGATTGTCCAGACGGGCGACAAGCACCGCTTGATTTAGCTCCGGTTTGCCGAAAACATAGAGTTCGAGCTTGTCGGTATCATTCAATGATTCCGCGTCGAGGCGGCCCGTGTGCGCGGACGGATCTGGGATCACGCGCACAAGTTCGCTGCTCCGGTAGCGCTCGTCCAGTACGTGTTCGATGTCGCGCAAACTCGGCTTGCCGGGCAGGGTGTCGAGGTGGAGTGGAACCGACACGAGCATGCCCTTGTAGTAATTGGCGACGCTCGGCACGAAGATGGGCCGCCGGGTCAATCCCGAATACTTTTGCAGCTCTGGGACGTGCTTGTGCTCCATGCCGAGACCGTAAAGCTCGAACGGCGGTGCAGTTCCGGCGACATAGGATTCAATCATGCTGCGGCCGCCGCCCGAGTAGCCGGAGACGGCGTTGACGGTCAGCGGATAGTCGGCCGGAATGATGCCCGTCTCGACCAGCGGACGGATCAAGGCGATGCCACCGGTCGGATAGCAACCGGGATTGGCGACACGGGTCGCGTTCCTGATGGCATCGGCCTGCGCGGGCCCCATTTCGGCAAAGCCATAGACCCAGCCGGGAGCCACGCGGTGCGCGGTCGAAGCGTCGATGATCTTCGGCGCATCGGCGCCGAGATCATTAGCGAGGGCGACGGCTTCTCTTGCCGCATCGTCGGGCAGGCAGAGCACGGTGAGATCGACGTTGCGCATCATTTCGGCGCGCGCCGACTTATCCTTACGCCGGTCCGGATCGATGCTCATGACGCTGATGCCATGCACACCGGCCAGCCGTTCACGGATTTCGAGCCCGGTGGTGCCGGCCTCTCCGTCTATGAAAATGGTGGCGGCCTTGGTGGCCTGCGAAGCTTGCGCCGTCATCTCAGCCGCTTATCCCGAGCCGGTGT
>JAICLG010000091.1 GCA_025927515.1 Hyphomicrobium sp. | reverse complement strand
GTGACAGGCAGCGCGGGAAAGACGGGCACCAAGGAGATGCTACGCGCCTGCCTCGCAAAACTCGGGTCCACCCACGCGTCAGAAAAATCCTACAACAATCATTGGGGCGTTCCTCTCACGCTGGCGCGGATGCCGCGAGAAACGCGCTTTGGCGTTTTCGAGATCGGCATGAACCACGCGGGCGAAATCCGGCCGCTGACGAAAATGGTTCGTCCGCATGCGGCGATCGTCACGACCGTCGAAGCGGTGCACCTGGAACACTTCCCCTCGGTGGCAGCGATTGCGGACGCGAAGGGCGAAATTTTTGAAGGTTTGGCTCCGGGCGGCGCCGCCATCATCAAATACGACAATCCTTACGCGACGCGTCTCAGAAGGATCGCCGAACGGCTCGGCGCCAAAGCGATGACATTCGGGCTTGATGCCGCTGCCGACGTTGGCGGGAACGACCTGAAGCTTGGTTATGATGGCAGCGACATGGTTGTGCGGCTCTGTGAGCGGCGCGTTCCGGTGCATCTTGCCATGCCAGGCAGGCATATCGCGGAGAACGCCCTCGCGGTCGCGGCAGCGCTTGCGGCGATTGGCGCCGACGTCGAAGCGGCTTTGCCGGTGCTTGCGGATCTTGCGCCGCCCAACGGCCGGGGAGCGCGCAGTGTCCTCCATGTCGCGGGCGGCGAAGCGCTTTTGATTGATGAGAGCTACAACGCCAATCCAGCCTCGATGCGTGCTGCATTGGCGACCCTTGCCAGCGTTCCCCGGCAGAAATTTCAACGCAGAATCGCGGTGTTGGGCGATATGCTGGAACTTGGACCGGAGGCGGCGGCGCTGCACGTCGGCTTAAAAGATGCCGTGGATGAGGCCGATGTGGACCTCATTTTTGCCTGCGGCCCTCATATGAAGGGCCTTTATGATGCCCTACCGAAGTCCAAAAAGGGCGGCTACGCTGCTTCATCGTCGGCACTTGAGGATAAGCTTGCATCCAATTTACGACGCGGCGACGTGATTATGGTGAAGGCGTCGAATGGGACTCGTCTCGGTCCCGTGGTCGCCGCGTTGAAGACACAGTTCGGGACTGAGGGACCTGTCTCCTAGGCAGGTTTCTCGCACAAGGGGGGAGAATTCGGCGCGCATGCTCTATGAGCTCGTCAATTTCAGCGATCAGGTCAGCGCGCTGAACGTCTTTCGATATATTACCTTTCGATCTGGAGGCGCGACGTTCACGGCGCTTCTGTTCGTGATGATGTTCGGTCCCGCGATCATCGATCTGTTGCGGGTCAAGCAAGGCAAGGGACAGCCAATCCGCGATGATGGTCCGCAAAGTCATCTTTTGAAGCGCGGCACGCCGACGATGGGCGGGCTCATGATTCTCGCCGGCGTCACTGTTTCGACGCTGCTATGGGCGCAGCTTTCGAACGGCTATATCTGGGTGGTGCTCGGCGTCGCCATCTGTTACGGCGCCATCGGCTTCTATGACGACTTTCTGAAAGTTACGAAGCGTTCCTCGGATGGGTTTTCGGGCCGCCAGCGTTTTCTGCTCGAGCTGATCGTCGCGGCGATTGCCGGCTATACGTTGATGAAGCTCGGGCCGAAGGGCCTCGACACGGATCTGACCTTCCCATTCTTCAAGGACCTCGTCATCGATCTCGGTCCGTTCTTCGTTGTGCTTGCCGTCCTGGTGATTGCCGGAGCCGGAAATGCGGTCAACCTGACGGATGGCTTGGATGGACTGGCGATCGTTCCTGTGATGATCGCTGCCGCGACGTTCGGGATCATTGCCTATCTCTCAGGTAACGCGAAGTTCGCTGGATACCTGCAGATCCATCACGTACCGGGTACCGGCGAGCTTGCGGTCATTTGCGGTGCGCTGATCGGCGCAGGTCTCGGCTTTCTGTGGTTCAATGCACCGCCCGCGATGATATTCATGGGCGATACGGGATCGTTGGCGCTGGGAGGTACGCTCGGAGCCATCGCGGTCGCGATCAAGCACGAGATCGTGCTGGCGGTGGTCGGCGGACTTTTCGTGTTGGAGACGCTGTCGGTGATCATCCAGGTGCTATCGTTCAAGTGGACCGGCAAGCGCGTCTTTAAAATGGCGCCACTGCACCACCATTACGAGCAAAAGGGGTGGAAGGAATCGACCGTCGTGATCCGATTCTGGATCATCTCGGTCATTCTGGCGCTCATCGGCCTTGCGACGCTGAAGTTGCGCTAGGGATTCAGCCAAACGACGTGAGATGCGATAGATTTCTGCCGATGATTCGCGCCACGTCATTCGACGGTAAAAAAGTTGCGGTGTTCGGTCTCGGTAGCTCCGGGATCGCGGCCGTGCGTTCCCTCTTGGCGGGGGGCGCAGACGTCGCCGCTTGGGACGACAGCGCGGCGGGACGCGAGGCAGCGCAGAAGGATGGTGTTCCTCTCATCGATCTTTCGCGAGTCGACTGGTCGCAATTTTCTTCGTTGGTGTTGGCTCCTGGCGTGCCGTTGACCCACCCTGAGCCGCATTGGACGGTCAAAGCAGCGCGTGCGAGTGGCGTCGAGATCATCGGAGATATCGAAATCTTCGCGCGCGAACGCATGACGCATGCGCCGAATGCACCCTTCATCGCCGTCACCGGCACTAACGGCAAATCGACGACGACGGCGCTTATCGCGCATATCCTTCGCCATTTTGGACATGACGTGCAACTCGGTGGCAACATCGGCCGCGCGATCTTGACGCTCGATGAGCCTGCATCGGACCGCTTTCACGTTATCGAATTGTCGTCCTTTCAAATCGATCTCACGCCGACGCTCAAGCCGACGGTCGGTGTGATGTTGAACGTGACGCCGGATCATATCGACCGGCATGGAACGATCGAAAACTATGCGGCCGTTAAAGAGCGCGTGGTGCAAGGCGCGGATGTTGCGGCAGTCGGCATCGATGATGAATTCGCGCTGGCGATGCTGCAGCGGCGCGTCCAAGCAGGCCCGGCGATTGCGTTCAGCGCGAAGAAGTCGATCGCACCGGGATACAGCCTGCTGGACGATACGATCATTTGCAGCAATCGCGAGGCGCTCGCCGTCAAGCTTGCTTCGTTGCGCGGAGTCGCCAGCCTTCGTGGCCGACATAATGCCCAGAATGCACTAGGTGCTATCGCGGCCGTGCGGGAGTGCTTCAATTGGCTTGGTCGCTCCTCGGACGCCGACTGGCAGGCCGCCCTTTCATCGTTCCCAGGTTTGCCGCACCGGATGGAGGAGATCGGGCGGATCGGCAACGTTTTGTTCGTCAATGACAGCAAGGCGACGAATGCGGATTCGACCGAGAAGGCGCTTCTCACCTTTCCGCGTGACGTCTTCTGGATCGTCGGGGGCAGACCGAAGGCCGGAGGCATCGCGCCGCTAGAGCGTTATTTCGGCGGCGTCGCGAAGGCCTATCTTATCGGCGAATCTAGCGACGACTTCGCGCGCACGCTGGAAGGAAAAGTCGCATACGAACGCAGTGGCACGCTTGATGCTGCTGTCTCGGCCGCGGCGCGCGATGCCAAGTCAAGTTCGGGCGCAGAGCCCATCGTTCTGTTGTCGCCCGCCTGCGCCAGCTACGATCAATTCCGCAATTTCGAGGTTCGGGGTGATCATTTCCGGCGCGCTGTCGAGGCTCTTCCTGGCGTCGTGATGAGGACAGCGCCATGAAGCTTTCGCGCGCCGACCGCAGCATCTTGGCCGACTGGTCGTTCACGATCGATCGAGGGCTTTTAACGGCGCTGCTCGCTTTGATCGCGATCGGCGTCGTGCTGTCGTTTGCGGCGTCGCCTGCCGTCGCGATCAAAAAGGGACTGCCGACGTATTATTTCGTCGAGCGGCACGTGATATTCGCGGCCATCGGTTCGGTGCTGATGCTCGTGATTTCGCTGTTCTCGCCTGCGGGCGTCCGCCGGCTCGCGGCGGTATTGCTGCTGGTCTCAGGCGTGGGCATGGTCATCGTACTCTTCACCGGTACGGATATTAATGGCGCGCAACGCTGGCTCACCATAGGCAGCTATTCGCTGCAGCCGTCTGAATTCGCGAAGCCGGCTTTCATCGTGGTCGTCGCATGGCTCTTCGGCGAGGCCGCCGGACGAAGCGACATGCCGGCCTTGCCACTTGGCCTCCTGCTGTGGGGGGTGCTGGTCGCGCTGCTTATCGCGCAGCCCGACGTCGGACAAACTGTCCTGATCAGCACGACGGCTGGTCTCCTTTATCTGCTTGCCGGATTGCCGCTGATCGGCGCGGGCATTCTTGTGTTGATCGGCAGCGGCGGCTTTTGGCTCGCGTACGAAAATTTCGCTCATGTGCAGTCGCGGCTTGAAAAATTCTTCAGCGCTCAGCCTTTTGAAAACTATCAGGTCGGACGGGCAATGCAGTCGTTCGCCCAAGGAGGGTTCTTCGGTCGAGGGCCTGGCGAAGGGACGATCAAGTCCGTGCTGCCCGATGCGCATACCGATTATATCTTTGCCGTCATCGGTGAAGAGTATGGCGTGATCGCGTGCTTGGCGCTTCTCGGCGTTTTTGCCTTTGTCGTTATAAAGGCGCTGCAACGCGCTTCCGACGAGCCAAATGCTGCCGACCGGCTGGCGGTGCAGGGACTTTCCTTGCTTCTCGGCCTCCAGGCGCTGATCAACATGGGTGTCAACATCGGCCTGCTGCCACCCAAGGGAATGACGCTGCCCTTCATTTCGGCGGGCGGTTCATCGATGCTGGCGCTGGCGATAACGGCCGGGATGCTTCTCGCGTTGACGCGCTGGCGGCCGGATCCCATGCGCCTCAATAAGCCGCGCCGGGTGCCGACGATCGACGACGTGCACTTCACCGGCCACACTCCAACGAGATGAGCGAGAAGCCATGAGCGGCGTTCGATCGATCATGCTGGCTGCCGGGGGAACGGGCGGCCACTTGTTTCCGGCCTTTGCTCTGGCCGAGGAACTCCGGCGACGAGGCGTGGCGGTCGATCTGATGACCGACATGCGCGGCGACCGTTATGGCGGCGGGTTTCCCGCACGCGCGGTCTATCAAGTGCCATCTGCGACGCTGGCATCTCGCGCACCACGTGACATCGCAAAGACCATGCTGACGCTTGGCCGGGGCACGGGTGTCGCTTTCGGGATGCTCGGGCGGGTAAGGCCCAACGCCATCATTGGCTTCGGCGGCTATCCGACATATCCGCCGCTTGTCGCCGCGCGTCTGAGGGGCATCCCGACCGCCATTCACGAGCAGAACGCCGTGCTTGGACGTGCGAACAAGATGCTCGCCAAGCGTGTGACGGCTGTTGCGACATCCTTTGAGCGGACAAAGTTTTTGGATGGTTCGCTTGCTGCCAAATCGGTGTTGACGGGTAATCCGGTGCGTAAGGCTGTCATCGAAGCGGCGAGTCTCGGGTTTTTGCCGCCGCTGCCGGACAGTGCTATTCGCATTTTGATTTTCGGCGGCAGCCAAGGCGCACGTTTTTTCTCCGATGTCGTTCCGCTGGCACTGTTCGCGTTGCCCGACACATTGCGTCAACGCCTTCGCGTCGTGCAGCAGGCTCGCGAAGAAGATATGGAGCGCGTGCGCGAGGCCTATGCCGAAGCCGGAATCAAGGCGGACATTGCGCCGTTTTTTACCGATCTACCGGCACGAATGGCGGACGCACATCTTATCATTGGCCGCGCCGGTGCATCGACGGTCGCGGAACTCGCTGTGATCGGCCGGCCGTCGATCCTGGTGCCGCTGCCGCACGCGCTCGACAACGATCAGCTCAACAATGCACGGCGGCTCGAAGAGTCGGGCGGCGCTTGGTGCATCGAGCAGCGAAATCTGTCGCCGGAGCGGCTCGCGGATGAACTCGAAAAACTTTTAAAAGACCCCGATACGCTTGCGGCGGCGGCCAAGGCCGCTAAAAACGCGGGGCGGCCTGATGCGGTACGTAATTTGGCCGATTTCGCATTGGCTCTTGCGGAAGGTCGCCGACCAGGGGGAAATCCCGCGCCGTGAGCATCATTGTGCGAGATTTTACTGAGCCGGGGACCGGCTCGACGATAAGGATGTTTCAATCCATGCAAATGCCGCGAGACATAGGGCCTTTCCATATCATCGGTATCGGCGGCATCGGCATGAGCGCGATCGCTGAGATCCTCGTCGCCAAGGGCTATACGGTCCAGGGATCGGATCAGAAAGAAAACGCCAACGTCAAAAGGCTTCGGTCGAAGGGCATCCGGGTTTTCGTCGGGCACGATGCGGTCAACCTGATCGGCGCGCGCTACGTCGTGATTTCGACAGCGGTGAAGCCATTTAATTCGGAGTTGATGGCGGCCCGCCAGAAAGGTCTGACGATCATCCGCCGCGCCGAGATCCTGGCAGAGCTGATGCGGCTCTATTCAACGATCTCGGTCACCGGAACACACGGCAAGACGACGACGACATCGCTGCTCTCCCATATTTTCACGGAAGCGGGCGAGGAGCCGACGGTCATCACCGGCGGCATCATAAATTCCTGGGGTTCGAACGCGCGCCTCGGACAGGGCAAGTGGATGATCGTCGAAGCGGACGAGAGCGACGGCACCTTTACGCGCCTGCCGACCGAAATCGGCATCGTCACGAATATCGATCCCGAGCATCTCGATTATTTCGGCTCGGTCGAAGCAATGCATCGCGAATACGAAGCGTTTCTGAAGAACATTCCCTTCTTCGGCTTGGCTGTCGTGTGCATCGATCATCCGGTCGTGCGCGATATGGTGCAGAAGCTGAACCTTCGTGCCGACGGCAGACGCCTGCTGACGTATGGCGAGAGCCGGGATGCCGACCTCGTGCTTCAGTCATTCCACATCGAAGGCAACACAACGTACTTCGATGCGATTCTGGCGGCGCACGTCAAAGGCGGTGCGCGGAAGCTCACGGGCTGGTCCATTCCCATTCCGGGAGCGCACAATGCTTTGAATGCGCTTGCGGCGATCGCGGTCGCGACGGAAGCCGGGCTCGATGACGCAAAGATCAAGGCGGCGATGGGCGGCTTTTCCGGCGTCAAGCGGCGGTTTCAGTTTACCGGCGAGTGGAATGGCGTCGGCATCTACGACGATTACGGGCACCATCCGGCGGAGATTCGAGCCGTGCTCGCAGCGGCCCGCGGTGGCGCCAAGGGCAAAGTGATCGCCGTCGTCGAACCGCATCGTTATACGCGCGTTCGTGATCTTTTCGACGATTTCGCGAGCTGCTTCAAAGATGCCGATCACGTCATCGTCGCGCCGCTCTATACGGCCGGAGAAGGCCCTATCGCCGGTATCGATAATCGCACGCTCGCCGAACGCATCGGAACGTTGGGGCGTCGATCCGTCGAAGCGGTGGACGATCCGGCCGATATCGCCCCGGCTATCACGCGCGTTGCGGTTCCGGGTGACATCGTCGTCTGTCTCGGTGCGGGCAATTCGACGGACTGGGCGCATGCGCTTCCCGCGTGGCTTGCGGGAGCGCCATTGCACGCGGGGAGCGTCGCCTGATGTTCGAGGACATCACCGGCGCGCTTCGAACGGCGATGCCCGAGTTACGCGGACGCTTGGCGGCGAATGCATCGCTGGCCGACGTGACGTGGTTTCGCGTCGGTGGTCCGGCGCAGGTGCTGTTCATGCCTGCCGACGAAGCTGACCTCGCTTACTTTCGCAAAATGTTGCCCAAGGATGTGCCTGTCAACGTCATCGGTCTGGGATCGAATCTGCTGGTGCGTGACGGCGGCGTTGCGGGCGTCGTGATCCGGCTCGGCCGCGGCTTCAATGAGATCAAGGCTGAGGATGGAACCCGGTTGCGCGCCGGAACCGCGGTCCCTGACGTCAAGGTCGCGCGCGCGGCGGCTGAGGCGGGCATTCGCGGATTGGCGTTCTACCGGGGAATCCCCGGTTCGGTCGGGGGTGCTTTACGGATGAACGCGGGAGCACATGGTCGCGAGACGAAAGACTGCCTCGTTTCTGCACGCGCCGTCGATCCGGAGGGCAACGTTCACGTGCTGTCGCTCGCCGATATGGGCTTTACGTATCGCCACGCATCCGTGCCCGAAACGTGGATTTTCACGGAAGCGACGTTCGAAGGCGTACCGGGCGATCCGGCCGAGATCGTAAAGGAAATGGAAGAGGTCGCCGACTATCGCGAGAAGAACCAGCCGATCAAGGAACGCACCGGCGGCTCGACGTTCAAAAATCCGACCGGCCACAGCGCATGGAAGCTTGTCGACCAAGCCGGCTGCCGTGGTTTGCGCGTCGGAGGCGCGAAGGTGTCGGAGATGCACTGCAATTTCCTCATCAACGATCGTCAGGCGACGGGCGAGGATGTCGAGAAGCTCGGCGAGACGGTGCGGGCACGCGTCAAGGCGCAATCGGGCATCGTGCTCAATTGGGAAATCATTCGGCTCGGATTGCCGAAGCCGGGTCGGCCCATTGGGGAAGCGCTTGCCGAAAGCACCGACATCCGAGCCGAGTCATCCTGACAAAATGAACTTTCGTTTGTTTGATCTCGCCTAAGTTTTCATCCCATCCCTGGGCCTTCTCGGATCGCGGTGATGGAGAAGCGTCAAATTCGGAAATGCAGGTATTGAGAAGGGGCGATGCCATGAATGTCTTGGGTCCGGTGCCGAAGCGGACGCGCGATCACGTTGCCGTTCTCAAGGGCGGGATATCGGCGGAGCGCGATGTCAGTCTCAACTCCGGCGCTGCGGTGGGGGAGGCCCTGCGTGAAGCCGGCTATCGCGTCACCGAGCTCGACGTCGACCGAAATCTCGCCAGCCAACTGTCCGCGATCAATCCGGATGTCTGCTTCAACGCACTGCACGGCCGGTTCGGTGAGGATGGCTGCGTGCAGGGCATCCTTGAGATGCTCGCTATCCCGTACACGCATTCCGGCGTTCTCGCGTCGGCGCTCGCCATGCACAAGGAGCGGGCCAAGGACGTCATGAAACTCGCCGGCGTACCGGTTGCCGAGGCGAAGCTCGTGACGCGGGGGGAGGCGCTTGATCATCACATCTTAACGCCGCCGTACGTCGTGAAGCCGGTTACGGAAGGCTCCAGCGTCGGCGTTATCATCGTTCCGCCGGACGCCGCGCAGCCGCCGGACTCGATTGCGTCGGACGGTTCGCTAGAACAGATCGTAATGGTCGAACGCTACGTCGCAGGGCGGGAGCTAACTTGTGCTGTGATCGGAGATTTCGTCACCGACGTCATCGAGATCGTGCCGCTCCGCGGGCTCGCCTTCTACGATTACGAATCGAAATACGGCCCCGGCGGCTCCAAGCATGAGCTGCCTGCACAACTTTTACCGGATGTTTACCAGTCGGTCCGTTCCTTAACGTTAAGGGCGCATGAATCGTTGGGCTGCCGCGGGGTATCGCGAGCGGACTTTCGTTTCGACGACACGCCTGGCGGGACGGGCGAGCTGATCTGCCTCGAGGTGAATACGCAACCAGGCATGACGGGGACGTCCCTCGTGCCGGAGTTGGCGGGTCACGCGGGGTGGTCATTCGGTGACCTTGTCCAGTGGATGGTCGAGGACGCGAGTTGCAACAGATAACGGGCAGGCAGGGGTTCTGGAGGCGGGCGCAGCAAGCGCCGACGCTCAAGCCCGCTGCTATCCCTTCGTTTGAATCGCCCCCAACGATCAGCAGAATTTCCCGGCCCGGTCCTCGCCGTCCGGCAACGGCGCTGAAAATTCCGCGAGGCGAACGCCGCATCAAGCGATCGCGACGTACGACGCGCCGCTGGATGATCTATGGGCTCGCCGCGAGTACCTTTTTATCGGCGGCAGGCGGTGTCGCTTATGCGCTTTACGCCAATCATGTGACGTTGGCGGACATCGTCCGTACGGCCGATGCCGACGTCAACGCCCTGATGATCGCGGCGGGATTCGGGATCGACCAAGTCAACCTCTCGGGCCAGCATTTCGCCTCCGACAACGACATCTACGATGCGCTCGACCTGACGAACGTCAAAACGTTCGCAGCGTTCGATTCCGAAGCGGTGTTGAAGCGGATCGAACGCATCCCGTGGATCGATAAAGTGCAGATGACGCGCGTCTATCCGGGAACGCTCGATATCGTCGTCCGGGAACGCACTCCGGCGCTTATCTGGACGCGGGGAAACGAGAATTATCTCGTCGATGCAACGGGCAGAGTGCTGGGGCCAATGCCAGCCACGAGCAGCTGGGCGCTACCGCGCGTTGTCGGTGAAGGCGCCAAGGACGACGCTAATCTGATGCTTGCAGCCGTGAAGCACTATCCGGCAATCCAAAGCCAATTTGCGTATGGGCAGCGGATCGGAGAACGCCGTTGGCGCATCGTGCTGAAGAACGGAACCATGCTCGAACTCGCGGCTGACCGCGAGATCGAGGGATTGCAAGAGATTGCGCGCGCCTCAGCGGTCGCTCCCGCGCTGAAGGGAACTCCGATGGTTATCGATGTCCGAACGCCTGGCCGTATCACCATGCGTCCCGTCGATAACAAGCTTGCGAGCCTATCCACGCCGGGCACGGCAAGTGGCGCGCCGCTCACCGTCAGCTCACGTGAGCAGGATTTTTCATGGCTGATAGGCGCACACACCGAACGTTCGGACTTTTGGACATCGGCACCAGCAAGACGGTTGCCGCCATCATGGTGGCCGAGCATTCGCCCTCGGCGGCGGAGCCGACACTGCGGCTCGCCGGTCTTGGTCTGCAGCGCTCACGGGGCATCAAGGCCGGTGTGCTGACGGATCTCGACGAGGCTGAGTC
>JAICLG010000263.1 GCA_025927515.1 Hyphomicrobium sp. | reverse complement strand
CGCAGATGAACGCAGATGAACGCAGATGAACGCAGATAAAAAGAGTTTTGACCACGAATGCACACGAATGCACACGAATGAAATGCAGTGATTCGAAATGTTCTTATTCGTGCTCATTCGTGTCCATTCGTGGTTCAACTTCTTATCTGCGTTCATCTGCGTTTATCTGCGGTTCAATCAATTAAAAAAGCCCGCGGCTTTTGGCCGCGGGCTTTGCGTTTCGTTGATTCGATTCCGGTTTATCGCTTCGAGAACTGGAATCGGCGACGCGCACCGCGCTGGCCGTACTTCTTTCGCTCCTTCATGCGGCTATCTCGAGTGAGGAAGCCGGCATTTCGGAGCGGTTGCTCGAAATTATTATCGTATTTCGCGAGTGCGCGGCCGAGGCCCATCACGATCGCGCCCGCCTGGCCGGCAGGTCCGCCGCCTTCGGCGTTAACGAAGACGTCCATCTTTCCGCCGGTGTTGGTCACTTCCAGCGGGCCGAAGATCGCCTTGCGATCGCGCTCGGCGGTCAGGTATTCGTTGAGCGTGCGGCCGTTGATTTCGATCTTTCCGCTGCCCATCGCAATGCGAACGCGGGCGACGGCCGACTTGCGACGGCCGGTGCCCCAGATGTACGAAACCTTCGGGGTCGTTTGAGCTTCGGTAGCAGTGTTCGTTTCAGCCATGATTTTGCTTGTTGCGTGTTGCTTGTTGCACGTTGTTAACCATGGGCCACTCGCAACAAGCAACGAGCAACCTGCAAATTGTTTACGCGAGCGTCAATTCCTTCGGTTGTTGTGCGCTGTGCGGATGCTCGGTGCCTTTGTAGATCTTCAGCTTGCTGAGCTGCGTGCGGCCGAGCTTGTTCTTCGGCAGCATGCGCTTCACCGCGAGCTGAAGTACGCGCTCGGGGTGCAGGTTCGACATCGTCTTGTACGAATAAAGATGCCGCCCGCCGGGATAACGCGAATACGTGTCGTACTGAATCACGTCCGCCTTCTTGCCGGTCACCTTCACCTTTTCGGCGTTGAGAACGATCACGAAATCGCCGGTGTCGATATGCGGGGTGTAGGTCGGCTTGTTCTTGCCCTGAAGGATGAGGCTGATCTTGGCCGCAAGGCGACCGAGGACCTGATCGGTGGCATCGACAACATGCCACTGGCCCTTAACTTCGCCCGGCTTGGGCATATACGAACTCATGACGAATCCTTGGATTACGTTCCAGAAGCCAAAAAGAATCTCACAGGCAAGGCGCAAGCCGCCTGTGAGGGATCGAAAAGTGTAGCGAGAGTGGGGGTAATGTCAAGCAACGGCGGTTGCCGAAATTGCGCCTTTGCGGCTTGCGGCAACAGACGGCGTCCTCAGCCGAAGCTGAGCCCGCCGGCCCTACCGATGCCCGCGGCGGCCGGCGCCAGGGGTGCTGGGACTGTTGTTGCCTTGATGCGCCATTCCGGGCGTACCCGGGGCAAAGCCGCTCTTGGTGTGGCCGGCGTCGGATGGTGTGTGAACGCTCGTCGGAAGGCCTTGCGGGTTTCCGCCTGTGTGCGGCCCGGAGGCATTTCCGCCGCCGGCTTGTTGGAGAATTTCGTCGGTGTCTTGCACGACCGAGACGCGCACGGTCGTGCCGTCCGGTGGGACCCAGCCGTACTCGAGCGAATAGTCCGCCTGGCGTTTGCCGTTCACCGGAACCTCGGACGGCGTCCACTCAGTGGGAAATTGGCCGATGACTTTCTGGCTCGCGTCGAGAAGCTCGATCTTCACGTGACCATCGAGCGGGCCGTTGTAATTGGGCTTACGCTTGACGACTCCGCTGATCGTCATAACGTCGCCGCTCATGATCACCTTGGGCGGCGGCAGCTCGGCTTCGTTCGTCGAAATCGGCTCGACGTGCACTTTGCCCATCGCCACGAGGTCCTTATGCGGCTGGAACACGCTGCAACCCATTAAAAGCGAAACACCGAGCAATCCGAGCATGCGTCGAGGCATCGTGAAGTTCTCCGTCAATACCGCCTTACTCGTTTGCGTCGCGCTGTATGACGCGCGCCTGGGAGGGCGAGGCTCCCGCCGAGCCGTCTTCGTCCGGCAAACCCGAATGCCGATTGTCGAACGATTCGACTCGATTTTCAATCCATGGAATTCCCCCAACATGTCATTCGAGCGAATGTGAACTCTTCTGGTGGCACCGACATTCCTGTCGGTGATCGGACACGCTACTCCGTGGCCGAGATGCCGACGCGGGTCGAGGAGTACCTCGCCCCGTCACAGGCAAGAATGCCTGTGCCACCGTCAGAAAACCGGATGCGTTGCTGCACCATTCGAACGAAACAGATGCTGACGCGTATTGTAAACAGCGAGGAGTGGATGAAGTTCAGCCGCTGGATTGGCATTTTAACGATCACACTGGGCGCCGCGGGGGTACGCGCGGATGATCCGCTGTACGAGCAAGCGCCGATCAACTACAGCAACGCGACTCCGCACGATCCCGTCGTGCCTCTGCAGCACGCGATCGATCAATCGAAGACAAAGCTCACAAGCTCCGATCGCCAGGGCTACCTCGAATCGCTGCTGAAAGACCTGAAGATTCCCGTCAGCTCGCAAACGCTTGTTTTCTCGAAGACGAGTTTTCAGCGAACGCGCATCTCGCCGAAGAATCCGCGGGCGCTTTATTTCAATGACGACACGTACGTCGGTTTCGTCCCCGGCGGAGACGTGATCGAAATCGCCAGCACCGATCCGACGCTCGGCACGATTTTTTACACGCTCGATCAGCGCACCTCGAAGATCACTCGCCAGACCGAAAGCTGCCTGCAATGTCACGGCGAGTCGATGACGCACGACATTCCCGGGCTGCTCGTTCGATCGGTGTACCCGGATTCAGACGGCGAGCCGATTCTGCCCGCGGGCACGTTTGTCACCACGCAGGAAAGCCCGCTCAAAGAGCGGTGGGGCGGCTGGTACGTCTCGGGCGCTGTCGGCGGGGCGCTCAACATGGCAAACAAGCTCTTCCAAGCGCACGACGGCCAGCAGGATCCCGACGCGGCGCCGATCTTCAAAGAGGGATCGACGGATCTCGGCGAAAAGATCGACACCTCCGCGTATCTCACCCCGCGGAGCGATCCCGTGGCGCTGCTCGTCCTCGCGCATCAAACTGAAGCGCACAACCGCATGACACAGGCGGCGTACGGAACGCTCCGCGCGCTGCGCGATGAAAAAATCCTCAACGACGCGCTCGGCGAGCCGACGAAGCCCGGCGAACATTCCGATTCCATCAGCAGCCGAATCAAAAGCAGCTGCGAGCCGCTGGTGGAATACCTGCTGTTCTCGAACGAAGCGCCGCTTCCGGCGCCGATCGCGGACGACCCGGCATTTACGACCGAATTCGCCGCCAAAGGCCCCCGCGACGCCAAGGGCCGATCTCTTCGCGATTTCGACCTCAAAACGCAAATTTTCCGCTATCCCTGCAGCTATCTCATTGAATCCCAATCATTTGAGGGCCTGCCGGACGAAACGAAAACCTACGTCCGCCGGCGGGTTTTCGAGGTCTTGAGCGACAAGGACACGAGCAAGCCGTTCGCCAATCTGTCGGCCCAAGATCGCGCTGATACGCTCGATATCCTCCGTCAGACCGATCCGGCATTTCGAGATCTTCATTAGCGCGGTCAAGCGCAAGCGGCCGGGCTAAACGAACGCGCTGATACAAACGCATGGGCTCGCTCCCGACCGCCTGTTCATCCTTTCGGAAAATATTTTGTAGACAGGCATAGACCTGTTAAACTGGGTTGTTATACTCCCGCCGCAGGAGGACGGGATGCCGTTTCGGGTTAACGAGGTGCAACCGACTCCGAATCCGAACGCTGCGAAATTCATCCTGGATCGCGATATCGTCAGCCAGCCAATGAGCTTCTTTAACGCCGAAGCCGCAACGGATTATCCGCTGGCGAAAAAACTTTTCGCGATTCCGGGCGTGAGCAGCCTGCTTTTCCTGAACGATTTCGTCACGATCAACAAGCGTCCGGATGTGGCTTGGGACGAGATCACCACGAGCGTAGAAAAAGTGCTCGCGGCCGAGTGAAAAATCGCCTCCTAAAGTGCGATTGAATACAAACACCAAGGGCGAAACACCCGTAGTATTTGGTGAAGTGTTTCTTCCCTCCTTACCCCGTAGGTCTCACCCACGCCTACGGGGTTTTATTTTGCGCTGATGAGGCCGCATTCCGGACATCGATCGGGTGTCGCTCGAAGGTTGTAGCCCCAGCCGTTATCGCTTGCCTGCGGAACTGCT
>JAICLG010000221.1 GCA_025927515.1 Hyphomicrobium sp. | reverse complement strand
CTGCGCCGGCTTATGCGAGAGGTTCCCTCCCTGCGTGACACTTTCCTTCGCTATGCGCAGGCATTTCTTGTTCAAGCCAGTCATACGTCGCTCGCGAATGCCAAGGGCAAACTCGATCAACGGCTCGCGCGTTGGATATTGATGGCTCACGATCGCATGCCGGGCGATGGGCTGGAACTTACCCACGAATTCCTCGCCTTGATGCTTGGCGTCCGCCGGGCTGGCGTGACCATGGCGCTTCGGGATTTGGAGCAGAAGACTTTGGTCTCTACGTCTCGAGGATCGATAACGATCCTTGATCGCGCGGGTCTGGAGCGGTGTACAGACGGATTGTACGGCATGCCCGAAGCCGAGTTTGGCCGACTCTTCTCCAAAGCGTACATCAGATAGACGGTTGTTCGCTTCCTTTTCGGACTATTAGGCGCCAAGCGCATTTTCGTGAGTGATCATGCCGGCAGATACTGCCGAACCGCAAAACAACCGTAGTAAGATAGCTGTTCCCCATCGAGGATGAAGAGCACCGCTTAGTACCCTCACTCCCGATAAGACGAATGGTCAATCGCCTTCGCCGCGGGTCCTTCGCACCGGAGGTCGGAGGTGTGGAAAGCACTTTTCGCACGATCGACTAGGCGTTCGCGGTCCGTTTCAGAGCGGCTTAGTCCAAGGATATATGTTGCAAGTCACTCCGCATCCACCGCCGCCACGTGCAAAGATCGAGGTGGGCAACGGCGCGGGTATAAGCTGGTTGCATGAAGGAAAATTTTTCGGGGCTATAGCTACCCGGCAATTACATTATTGGCTCGCTGAGGATTGAGCTTTCATGGAAGGTAAGTAGCACGTGCCGGTGACGGCGTTAGCCGCACGTCACCGATGTTTGTACGATACTGTTCAACATATCCATTTGAAGCCTCGCGCTTGCACAGGGCATCGCGAGTGCCACGCGTCAGCGCTACCGTCCGCAGAAATTTATCCGGACGCTTGACAGGCGTGCCGTATCGGACAGAACGGCCGTGTCGCATCGGGCTTTGCTCCTCATGTGCGCTGCTATTGGGGAGCTCCCGGAACGAGAGCCATGATAATGAGCAGTATCAAAACGACGCCGATGACGCCTGAAGGTCCATATCCCCAATCGCGGCTGTAATTCCAACTTGGCAGGCCGCCGATAAGAGCGAGCAGAAGAATAATAAGCAGAATTGTCGTCATGGCAGGTACCCTCAAACAATTAGCCGTTCATCGCGATGGCGTCCGCCGATAACGCCGGCGTACCAGGCAAGGATTGCGGCAAGTAGCGATACGATTACGAACCAAGTCGTCGTCGAGGCCGCGATCTTTCGAGCCTTGTTCGCAGCATCCTTGGCCGTTTGCGCAGCTTTGGCATAAGCGTCGTTTGCGTCTGTGATCATCTGATTAACGCGGGTCTTCGCATCGGCGTCACTGATCCCGGCTTGCCGGGCGACGATCTTTTCTAGATCGGCGCGGTCGGCGTTGGAGACGCTTCCCGTTGCGAGGGCGTGTGTCAGAATACGTGCTACTTCTGTTTTGCTGTCGTTCGAGGGCGCCGGTGCTGCCGCTCCGGCTGCAGGAGCATTCGCCGAACGCAGTGCGCGGTCCACGTAATATCCGACAAAGTCACCCGCCTTATTGGCGGAGGCCTTTATGCCTTCCGAAAGCGCCGGTCCCGCAGCCTGCGCCGCTACGCTCGCGGTTGTGCTGGCTGCTGAAGCGAGCACGCTGCCCGCAAGGGCCGCCGTCAGTAACAGTCCAAGACCCCAGGCCACCAGGGCGTTCAACCCATCCCGGTTTGCCCGCTCCTCGTTTGTGGTGTCGAGGACAGGTTTTCTGAGCCTCCCCACGATGTACCCGCCGACCGCACCTGCATAGAGAGCGCTTAATGCGAACCATGCTGCTGCAGCGACCGTCATTGCCGTCGACGAGGGATTGTTGTTGCTCCACGGCGACACAGCCGCGAGGCCGAGCGCAAAGCCGATGGCTCCGAGAAGCATCGTGCTTGCGGACGAGATGACGACGGCCCCGAAGATTGCGGGCCAGTCGACGTATTTCGTATCGGGTTCAGAAATGAGTGCGGCTTCTTCTGTGGAAGTAAATGTCATGGCAGCCTCAATGCGAGCGGGCGAAAGGGGGGATGATCGGAGCGCCGATCAGCCAAGGACGAAATGAGCATCAACTGTCCTCAATCTGTGGCGGGGGTTTTTGCGTTAAGACTTTTCACCATTTCGAGGTGGTGTTCGAGAGTCGGCAATGTCTTCGCGGCGAACGCTTTGATGGCCGGTGTTGGTCCGTTCGCTGAGTAATCCTTGAAAGTCGCGACAGCATCTTCATGCGCGTGCAGCTGAGCATTCACGTAAGCATGATCGAATCCCTTTTCGGTGGTGAACAGCCGAAGCTTCGCGTACTTCGCGGTATGGGCGACATCCAGCGAGTCCGCTGGCGGCTCGATCTTGGCTTCCGCTAAAGCCGCCTTGAAGTCTTCGCCCACCTTTTTGTGATCATCGATCATCTGCTGGGCGAATGACTTCACGTCGGCAGACTTGCCGTACTTCAATGCGAGTTCGCTGGTGTCTATTTCGTATTTGTTTGCGACCGCGGCCTTATCGATGAAAGTCTTCGTTGGAGCGGGCACGTCGGCCGCTATTGCTGCGGTTGCAAAAGCGCAAATCATAAGGGTGACGAGACGGTACATGGCTGACCTCGAATAGCTTTGTCCCTGTGCAACATTTTCGAACTCAGCTTTGTTCCTTCGCGCATACTTGGGAATGCATTCCCTTGATCGTCAGCAGGAATGCTCTTGGATGAATGGGAAAGGGAACTGCCGTGCGCGTCAGAACCGCCAACGGTCTCATGGGATTGTAGGTTCCTAGCGGGTATAATATTTGCCCAGGTCTGCGGCCGCCTCATCGCGGGCGCAACGGCTCCTCGCGGCAATCATGTTTAACGCCGGGGAGGATGGTGGCTCGTTGACTGCTCTAGCCCCTCAACCGAACCAGCTGACGTGGACGGGATCGCGTCGGTTCCGGTGCGGTATCGCACAAAGAGCTGAAGCTCATTAGGTGCGAAGAAATCAATGTGTGAGTTCCCCAGACGGCATGTGCTCGGGCGGATTCATAATTGCCGGCTGACCGGGTGGTGAAAGAAAGAAAGGTCATCAAGCTCATCCGGCGCACAAAAGGCCCGCCGCACAATTCCACGTGCCTAGCGAGCCTTTGCGGACGACAGATGCGTATTCACACATCTTCGCCGTCATGCTGAAGCAACCTATGCTGAATGAATTCGTTCCAATAATTCCGGGTTTCCGGAAAATTATCCGCCTACTGTAAGTTGTCCGGATCTCGAGCCCACGCTATAAGATGCCCGAAATGGCCGGCTTTTATAGATGCCGGATGTCAGCACGCCTTCCAGTTCGAAGCTAAAGCCGTCCGCGGTTTCTCGCATTCTCGAGATACTCGCATCGACGCTGTCGTCTTCGAGGGTGAAGTGTACCTCTTCGCGGCCTGGATATGCCAAGGCCCACTGCAGGGCCGGTTTGTCCGGTCCGTCGATGACGTGCAGCATTCGCTCAGGCATTTGAACCTCCGCAACTCAGTGACGATCAGACAATGCTATAGTGGATGGTACGGTTCCGGCCGCCGCGGTACTTGTGCCCGGCCGGTTGAATTACGGCTTCCGGGATGCCGTGGCGCTAAGCCTGCGGTGTAAAAACGCCAGAGTGGCAGCTTCCGCAGCCGACAATTCTCCAAGGCGACGACTGAGCTCTTTTTCGATTTTGGACTTCAGTGTCTGGGTGAGCTGGCCATCAAAGTAGCATTGCAAAATTTCAGGGTGCACGTAGCATTTGCGGCAGATGGTCGGCGTATTACCAAGTGTCGCTGCGACGCTTTCGATGGCGCGACGCACGTTCCTCTTGGCGGCGGCTTCGCTATCGACTGCCTCATATTCTGATAGCGCGACGGCGGCGAGAACCGTGCCGGCCCATGTTCGGAAATCCTTTGCCGAAATGTCCTCGCCTGTAATCTCACGAAGGTAAGCGTTGACGTCTTCCGATGTCACCGCGTGAACGCCGTCCGTGTCTTCATATTGGAAGAGATGCTGTCCGGGGAGATCCTGGCAGTCGCGCACGATGCGCGCAATTCGACGGTCTGAAACGGCAAGTCGCCAGACTTTTCCGGTCTTGCCCCGAAACCTGAATCTGGCCTCATTCTTTGAGAACGTTACATGACGATCTTGAAGCGTCGTCAGTCCGAAGCTGCCATTGGTGCGCGCGTACTCCTTATTTCCGACGCGGATGAGCGTCAGCTCAAGAAGCATCACAACCGTCGCCAATACCTTCTCTCTATCGAGCCGCCGGCGGCGCATGTGCTGGCGAAGGCGTTTGCGAAGACGCGGCAGCGCCTTCGCGAAGGTGAGCATCTTGTAGTACTTCGTTTCGTCACGGCTTTTTTGCCATTCCGGATGATAGCGATATTGCTTGCGGCCTCGCGCGTCGCGTCCTGTCGCCTGGATATGGCCGCTTGCCGTCGGGCAGATCCATACGTCTGTCCACGCCGGCGGTATCGCCAGTCTCTTGATGCGGGCTTTGGTTCGGGGGTCTTTAACCCGGCGGCCAGACGGAAGGACATAAGCAAACGCCTTGCCCACGGATTTGCGCGCTATTCCCGGATCGCCGTCATTGACGTACTTGAGGCCAGCCTCTTCGGCGTCTTCCATGTTGACCGCGGTCGAGACATTGACCTCAGTACTGGCGCGGAGCATGGAATGCGATGCCGGTTGGTTGTTCGGTACGCCAGCGCTGGAGGCGGTGCAGGTCAGGCTTCATTGATGCACCGCTCAGGACAAGCTCTACGCAACGCGCCAGTGCTACGAACTGTTCCGCGATGGCATTGTCGTCGTCGCCGTTGCTCCCCTGCGATGGCCGTCAGGGAGGTCGCATCGCGCAATCTCCCCGATTGACGGGGAGATCAACCTTCGCTCCGGCTAGCGACACGCGCCCGCGTTTTTGCCGGATCCTGGCTCGGTCAT
>JAICLG010000333.1 GCA_025927515.1 Hyphomicrobium sp. | reverse complement strand
CTTATATTTGGGGTGGAATGCCGCATCCGTGTAGAAAATTGTTCCAACAGGATCTAAAATAGGCTTTATTGAGATGGTGGGAGACTCGCTGTTAATCGACGTAAGTCATCATCGTGATCCCGCTGTCCATGGTTTGTTCTGAATTGCAGCCGGCGGTGCCGAGAGGCGGGCTGGCCGGGTCTTTTCCGACGACGCGAAACAAGCACGTTATGTCCGCGCTTCATTCGAGCCGGCCGAGACCCTGACGAGGAGAGCCTTTAGGTGACTGCCAGTCCATTACTTCCGCGCAACGCGCCGTTCCTGCCGGAAGACATCGATACGCTAAATAAAGTCGTTGCACGGACGACGCCGCAGCAGCGTGCGTGGCTTGCCGGGTTCTTTGCAGGCTTCGAAGCGGCGCAAGCCGGCGGCGCGCAGGCTGCATTACCGGCAGCGAAGCCGCGGGCTCCCCTGACCATCCTTTATGCGAGCGAAAGCGGCAATTCCGAAGCCCTCGCCAACAAGGCGAAGAAAGCAGCGCAGAAGCACGGCCTCGACGCCAAGGTCTTCGACATGGCCGATGCGGATCTTTCGTTGCTCGCGAAATCAAAGAACATCGTCGTCTACGCTGCGACTTGGGGCGAAGGAGATCCCCCGAGCCGCGCGGTGGACTTCTACCAAGCGCTGATGAGTGACGCGGCGCCGCGCATCGATGGCGTTCGCTTTGCCGTTTTGGCGCTGGGCGATACGGCCTACACGCAATTCTGCGCCATCGGCAAGGCCATCGACGCACGTCTTGAGGAACTGGGCGGCGTCCGCACTGCCGACCGCCTCGACCTCGATCTCGACTACGCAAAGCAGGCGGCCGAGTGGACGGAAAGCTCGCTCGCAAAATTTGCACCCGTTGCAGAGCCGAGCAGCGGCGGGACCGTCGTGCACGTCGATTTCGGCGGTGCGATGCTGCCGGCCGACGACGACGAACCGCAGTTTACCGCCGAAACTCCGCTCGAAGCCGAGATCTCGGCGCTCGTCAATTTGAACGGTACGGGATCGACGCGCGAAACCTGGCACGCCGAATTTGCATTCGATACTCCAGGCTTTTCATATCAACCCGGCGACGCGATCGGTCTCATTCCGGAGAACGATCCCGTTCTGGTCGACGCGTTGCTCAAGGCCGTCGGGCTTGGATCCGATGCGGCGCTGCTGCTCAAGCTGCAGAAATCCTATGACGTGACGACGCTGTCTCGCTCGGCTGTCGAGAACTACGCAAAGCTCACGGGACGTGCCGATGTCAAGGCGCTGCTCGAAGGCGAGGCTTATCCGAAGTTTGCCGCTGACCGACAGTTGATCGACCTCTTCGAAACGTATCCGGAGAAGCTGACGGCCGAGCAGCTGATCGGCCTTTTGCGGCCACTGCCGGGCAGACTTTATTCCGTTGCCTCGAGCCTCAAGGCTCACCCGGGCGAGGCGCATCTTCTGGTCGGCGCGGTGCGCTGGGAATCTCACGGTAAGATCCGCAAGGGCGTTTCGTCGACGTATCTCGGTGAGCGCCGAAAGGTCGGCTCGTCCGCAAAAATTTACGTCAAGCCGAACCGGCATTTCCGGCTGCCGCCGGACGCCCATACGCCGATCATCATGATCGGAGCTGGCACGGGCGTCGCGCCTTATCGCGCATTCATCGAGGAGCGGGTGGCCGAGGGCGCCAAGGGCAAGAGCTGGCTTTTCTTCGGCGAAAGGAACTTCACGAACGATTTCCTGTATCAGCTCGAATGGCAGGATTATTTGGAATCGGGCGATCTTTCACGGATTGATGTTGCGTTCTCGCGCGACCAGCCGGAGAAGATCTACGTCCAGCATCGTCTGTGGGAACGGCGTGCGGACCTCAGAGGATGGCTCGACGAGGGCGCGCACCTCTATGTCTGCGGCGACGAGAAGGGCATGGCGAAGGACGTCGACGCGACGCTCGTCAAGATCCTTGCCGAAGCCGCAAAAGGCGATGAAGAAGCGGGTCGCGCCAAGCTCAAAGAGTTGACGAAAGCCGGCCGCTATCAGCGCGACGTGTATTGACGTTCAGCTCCAGACCGTAAACCGAAAGACCGAGCGCGCGAACGTCGTTCCGCGAGGATCACAATGACAGACGGCAAGCCATCAAAAACCGAACATATCAAAGAGAACAGCCATTTTCTTCGCGGCACCATCGACGAAGGGCTGGTGCACGTCGAATCGGGCGCTATCGGGGAAGATGATTTTCAGCTTCTCAAGTTCCACGGCTCCTACATGCAGGACGACCGTGACGTGCGCGGCGAGCGGGCCAAGAAGAAGCTCGATAAAGCCTTCATGTTCATGGTGCGGCTGCGTATTCCGGGCGGGTTCGTAACATCGTCGCAATGGCGGCAGCTCGACGACATCGCGGTCAACTACGGGAACAAGTCGCTGCGCATCACGACGCGGGCGACGTTCCAGTTCCACGGCATCATCAAGTCGAATCTCAAGCGCACGATGCAGGCGATTCACGCTGCGGGCCTCGACACCATTGCGGCCTGCGGAGACGTGACGCGTGGAGTGATGTCGGTCGCTAATCCCTATCTCTCGAAGGCGCATCGCGAGGCCTACGAGCTTGCCAAGCGCACCAGTCTCTACTTCCTGCCTAAGACTGGCGCCTACAGCGATATCTGGCTCAATGGCGATCCCATTCCCGGCAAGGAATATACAAATCCCGAAAAGGAAACGATTTACGGCCAGACGTACCTTCCGCGCAAATTCAAGTTCGTTTTCGCGGTGCCGCCGGACAACGACGTCGACGTTTTCGCGCACGACTGCGGTTTCATCGCCATCGTAGAGAACGGCGAGATCGTCGGCTGGAACGTCACGGCTGGGGGCGGCATGGGCATGACGCACGGCGTTCCGGAGACATTCCCGCGGCTCGGCGATCTGCTTGGCTATTGCAGCCATGACAAGGCGATCGAAGTTGCTGAAGCCATCCTCACGATCCAGCGTGATTGGGGAAACCGTTCGAACCGGGCGCGCGCGCGGCTCAAATACACGATCGAGGATCACGGACTTGAGAACTTCAAGGCCGAGATCAACAAGCGGCTCGGGTTCGATCTCGCGCCGCCGCGGCCCTATACGTTCACGCGCAACGGCGACCACATCGGCTGGCATCAGGG
>JAICLG010000013.1 GCA_025927515.1 Hyphomicrobium sp. | reverse complement strand
CGCAAGCGTCATCAGGTCCGACGTGCCGATCATCGTGCAACATACGCGCCTCGATTCAAGGCAAGCCGAAAACGCTCTCATCACCACGATCGCATTTCCTGGCGACTGATATCCGGTTGCGGATGGACGGCACGCAAACGGAGCGTTTTCATCATCGGGACTCTTTGGGGGAAGTGAAAGAACCAGGAGCCGGAACGTGATCGAGAAATACCTGTTACCGGCCAAGGTCGCTCTCCGGTCAACGCTAGATGTTTTCAGACGCCGGCCTGTCAGTGCGCTCGTTTCCACCGCGGCTGCGATTATAGCCGCGGGTTTCATTTTTCTGATCGGTGCAATTGTTGTCGCTTGGCTCGGTATCTACGACGTTGCCGCAACGAAAGGCCACAACGAAGCATTCGCATGGTTCCTTCACTTCACGATGCGAAATTCGGTGAAGTCACATGCGCCGCCGATACCGCAGCCACCGCTCGATGATCCAGCGCTGATCGCAAAGGGAGAAACCTATTCCGAACTCCGCTGCGCGCCTTGCCATGGCGCAACGGACCGGTCTGCCGACCTTGTGGCGCAACACATGTTACCTGCACCGCCCAACATCAGCACCCTGAAACGCGAATTCTCTCCAGACCAGCTTCATTGGATTATCAAGCACGGAATAAAAATGTCTGCGATGCCAGCTTGGCCTACACGGAAGCGGGATGATGAGATCTGGTCGCTGGTCGCATACCTGAATCATATCGGGAAAAATCCGTCGGAGACCCAAACTCCTACACCGAAGGCTACGCACGATCCTGAACGGCCCGGCATTGGAGGCGCGGTATCAGCGAATACGTGTTTCGCCTGCCACGGCTCCGATGGAAATGGACGCGACGGGGTATTTCCGAAGATCGCCGGCCTCAGCGCGAACTATATTCAGCAGTCGCTCAAAGATTATCGGGCAGGAACCCGGCCGAGTGGATTCATGTGGCCGTTCGCGGCAAGCCTGAGCGATGAGGAGATCAAAGACCTGGCTGCGCATTTTGCCGGAATGGAGCGACACTCACATCAAAAAGGCGCCGAGCCGGATCAGAAAAAAATTCAGCAAGGCGCACAGATCGCCGAACCGGCGCGCAATACGCGCCCGACGCTTGCATGCCAATCCTGTCACGTGAGAGACAGTTCGAAGCGGGCGCTCGACGTTCCGGATCTTGCAGGACAGCCGGCGCGCTATCTCAGCACCCAGTTGAAACTTTTCCGTTCCGGCACGAGACGCGGTACTCAAAAACGCAAGCTCATGGCGCATATTGCGCAAAAACTCACCGACGCCGATATCGAGAATGTATCAGCGTACTTCGCCGCGCTGCCAACGCGGTCCGGTGAGAGCGGCAATGGAAGTGCGGCCTCGAACGTCCAGCCGTGAGCGATGCAAGCGCCCTTCGCATACCAGCTACATGCGGGAGGCGCGCGTAGAATCCACCCATGCTTCGATTGCCGATACCGTCGCAGAGAGAACCGTTGCGCCCGGTGCGAAGGCTTCCCATGCGTCCTTGTGCTTGTCCGAAACCGTCGTGAGCAGGCACTTGCCCATAGACCTCGCAGCCTCGAAAACGCCAATGAGGCCAGCACCTCCGGCTTCGAGCTTTCCGAACTTGCTCACGAGGACGACGTCGCTTGCCCCGACTTGTTCGATAAGCCAGCGAGACGCAAGCTCGGCTCCCTGCGCGTCGATGTGACAGCTCGTGCCGACCGGAATCGTTTCAAGAAAGATAGGGAACGGCTTGCCACTGACAACATCGCGGAGCACGCCTGCATTGCAGACCCGCCCAGACAAGCCGTGGGTTTCTTCGATCATCCCCACGACGTCCAGACCGGAGGCCCGCCAGTGCGCCGCCGCTTCTCGGAACATCGACTGAACGGTAGCACTGTCGGCCCCTCCGACAATGGCAATGGGAGAACCCTGCGCATCCATGGGCGGCTTTCCTGATGATGCCGATTGAAGCTCGATTTTAAGACGCATTCCGGCATCGTCAACTTGCGGATATCAAATTATACCAAGTTCTGAAGAGTAGCATGAACGCCGTGGGATGTTGAGCACAATAGGCCATCGCGCCAAGCATGGCCGTGGCTCGGGGCGATATCCATTCAGGCTGGAGAGCGTCTTAAATGTCGCTGGATCGCATATTGCGCGAAGTCCGAGCCTGCCGGATCTGCGAAGCGCAATTGCCGTTCGGCCCGCGTCCCGTCGTGCAGATGGCGAGCAGCGCGCGACTTTTGATTGTCGGCCAAGCGCCGGGCAGTAAAGTTCATCAAACGGGCGTCCCCTGGAACGACGCAAGCGGCGATCGTCTGCGCGATTGGCTGGGATTGGATCGGGCAGAATTTTACGACGAAGCCAAGGTCGCGATTCTTCCTATAGGTTTTTGCTATCCGGGCGCTGGAAAAAAGGGCGGTGATAATCCGCCGCGTCCCGAGTGCGCGCCGCATTGGCACGGACGCTTGCTGAAGCGTCTACCTAGCCTGGAACTCACAATCCTGATCGGCCAATACGCGCATCGGCATTATCTAAATGGGGGACGAAAGCCCTCTCTGACCGAGACTGTCAGGGCATTCTCTGAATACAGTTCCAAGTTCTTCCCGCTGCCACATCCGAGTTGGCGCAGCACGATTTGGATGCGAAAAAATCCGTGGTTTGAAGAGACGGTCATTCCTGAACTGCGTAGGGCCGTGCGAAACGTTCTGACGTCCTCTTAAGCGATGAGCTTCAAGTCTGACGATCTGAATGCCAGTATCTTGAAGCAAAGAAAAAGGAGAGAGGCAGCATGACGCTACCCCTCTCCTGCGGTCGAGAAAGTCTGCTGTCGGCGCAACAGTCTCTCCCTGCCGGTTCCGTTATGAGGGACGCCTCCGCGCGAATGAAACCGCGTAGACAGCCGCCCTGTCGGTAATCATTGGGTCCGCAGGCTCTATACCGTCCGGCACCGCGTTTGGCATGAAGACAAGATCCGGGTTGGCGGCGTCGTCGCCGGCATACGTCGAAAGCGAAATCGTTCCGAGTTCGACAGTCTTCCTGTCCGAAGGCCATGCGATCGACGGATCTTCAATTTTGTCGTCGGGAGTGGCGATCTGCGCGACGAGCCGAAACGTTATCCGCCCATCGGCGATACGCTTTTGAATCTCATCCGAAAGGTAGGATTGAGAGGCCGCCTTCGCTGCAACGTCATCGAGATAGTGCTCGCCCGCGACTGGCAGGATCTGATATCTCGCGACAACTGTCTTTTCTTCCTCGCTCGTAAACCTAAAGCTGTTCACCCCAAAATACGGAAGCGTTGCGTAGCTCACCGGATTGGGCTTGGCCGCTGTCAGGAATGCCTTGGCGATCGGATGACTTGCCAAAAACTTATCAAGCGGCGTCGGCTTGGGCGCATCGGCCTTGCTCGCACCCAGCGCAGCGAGAAGGTCCCTGAATTCAGCAGTTGTCGCGGCCGGAAAGCCGTTGAAGGAATGCGCGACGATGTCAGTCTCCGACCCGTCGGCGAGCTTGAACTTGATTGCCATTCCTCGCGGACTAGCCAAGTCATCGTTATCGCCGATCGCCGGGATGCCGGCAAAATTCGAAAATCTGACGGTGACGGGTACCCTGCCGCCGGCTTGAAAATGCGGCGCGGCCGATAGCGACTCAGCATAAGGGGATGCGGCAAAAACCCCCGTCAAAACTCGCCCTTTCGCATGGACGGGCCGCGCCCCCTTATGGACGCCAAACACGCCATTGAGCGCATCGACCGCCGCCCCTGCCTCGTCCGTGGCCGCATTCACCTTTGCAGCGGGAGATCCCGTGGAGACATCGGCCGCACCCGCCCTCGTGACGCCAGACCTTTTCATAGCTGTTCTCCTGTATCAAACACCGGCTCCATGCCGGACGAACACCACTTCCGGTCGCGCCTCTCCCTAAAGCGCTCGTGTTCACGTAGATGTGCGTTTGGATCAGTGATTAGTCGGGCGAGAACGGCTTAGCGTTACGCCGATCGATAAAAAAATAAGCGACATGGACGCCCAACTTCGAAAATCCATCGCCGAAGAGGCCGCCGAATACCGTCCGATGCTCTATCGGATGGCATTAATTCAGCTGAAGAACGCCGACGCCGCCGAGGACGCTACGCAGGAAACGCTGCTCGCCGCCGTCGAAAAGGCGGTGACCTTCGAAGCGCGGTCGAGCCTTCGTACGTGGCTGTTCGCGATCCTGCGGTTTAAAATTCTTGACATCATGCGGGATCAATCAAAGTCCAGAAAATTCAACTCCCCCCTTCCAACGGACGACCGCGGAATTGACGATTATGAAACCGGCGCCTTCGACGTGCTTTTCGATACCAATGGCTGCTGGCTGGACGCGAAAGATCCATGGACAAACCCGCAAACCGTCGCGGAGCAAGAAGCTTTCTTCAAAGTATTGGAAGCCTGCATGACGCGTCTGCCAGCGCGAACGTCGCGCGCCTTTCTAATGCGCGAATGGCTTGAGCTGGAACCCTCGGAAATTTGCGCGAAGCTCGGAATTTCACACGGAAACTTGCGTATCCTTCTTTATAGGGCACGAATGCAATTGCGGCTTTGCCTTGATCTGAATTGGGAAAGGACCTGAGGCATGGCCGACCCACTTAGCTGCAAGGAGACGACTTGGCTCGTCAGCGAAGCTCGTGAGCGCGCCCTCTCCTCTGAAGAACGCCAGAATCTGGCGGAGCACATCGCAACGTGCACCTTCTGCCAGGGCGCCAGCCGTCAATTCGAAGTCCTTTTCAAAGAGATCGACAATTATCTCGGAAACAGCAGATCGGAAAAAGCTGCCCAGAAATAATTCTTCGGCCGATGGCCTTTGAAGGCCGACATCCGCAGCACGACGCTCAACTCCGAAGGAACAACCGGTAAGCGTGGTTGGCGGTCTCGTCCTCGAAAGGATAACCCAGCGACGCGAGGCGATCATAAAAACGGCTTCGATCCGCCTCAGGCACTTGCATTCCGACAAGCACACGACCGTAATCGGCGCCGTGATTGCGATAGTGGAACAGCGTAATGTTCCACTCGGGGCCGACACCATCGAGGAAGTCGAGCAATGCACCCCGCCGTTCGGGGAATTCGCAGCGCAGGATCAATTCATCGCTAAGGCCTTGAGCCCGTCCGCCAACCATATATCGGATGTGCAGCCCAGCGGTCTCGTCCAGGCTGAGGTCGACCACTTCGTACCCAAGCTTCTTGAGCTGGCCGATAATTTCGGCCTTCTCGCGTTTGGCATCGGCCAATTTGAGGCCGACGAAAACGTGCGCCCGGCTGCCTCCCGCATAGCGATAATTGAATTCGGTAACGATCTGGTTTCCCAGGACCTGCACGAAGCGGCGATAGCTGCCGGGCTGTTCCGGAATCGTGACCGCAAGCAGTATCTCGCGTTCTTCACCGACCTCGGCCCGCTCAGCAACATGACGTAGACGGTCGAAATTCAAATTCGCACCGGTATTGATGGCGATGAGCGCGCCCGAACGCTGCGGATTGGCAAGAGCGTATGCCTTTAGCCCAGCAAGCGACAGCGCTCCGGCGGGCTCCGACAGAACGCGCACGTCCTCAAAGATATCCTTGATGGCGGCGCATATCGCGTCGGTATCTACGACCAGAACATCATCGAGCAATTGCCGGCAAAGGCGGAACGTCTCGGCCCCGGCCTGACGCACGGCGACGCCATCGGCAAAGAGGCCGACGCGATCGAGAAGAACTCTCTTGCCGGCCGAGAGCGCCGCCTTCATTGAGGCAGCATCCGCAGGCTCGACGCCGATCAGCTTCGTCTCCGGCCGCAGGAATTTGACGTACGTCGCGATCCCTGCCGCAAGTCCACCGCCCCCGATCGGCACGAAAATGGCTTCGATCGGATCGGGATGCTGATGCAGAATTTCGACCCCGATCGTCCCTTGCCCCGCAATGACATCACTGTCGTCATAGGGATGCACGAACGTAAGACCCTGCTCGCGGGCCAACAAGAGAGCCTGCTCGTAAGCATCGTCAAAGGTATCGCCATGCAGCACGACCTTGCCGCCCCAGTAACGCACGGCCTCGATCTTGATCTGAGGCGTCGTAACCGGCATGACGATCGTCGCCGAGATGCCGAGCTTGTTTGCCGAGAGCGCCACGCCCTGAGCGTGATTGCCGGCCGACGCGCAGATGATACCTGCGGCCTTCGCCTCGTCCGAAAGGTGAACGATACGGTTGTAGGCGCCGCGGATCTTGAACGAAAAGATCGGCTGTAGATCCTCGCGCTTCAGAAGGACCGGGGAGCCAAGGCGCTTTCCCAGGCGCACCATCGGATCGAGCGGCGTCCGCACCGCCACGTCGTACACGCGGGCGTCGAGTATCTTACGAACATAATCGATCACGTTGCACCTGGCTGCTATCGCAAACAGTCTCGGCTTGTAGTCCAAATGATCTGAATTGGCACCCCAAGGGACTGGATATCGCCGCTTCCTTCGGCCGCCGCAATGCCATAACCAGACCCGCGTTGCCGGCTCTGTCCAAGTTAGAGGCTGCCAAAAACGATGCGTGGGCATCCCAAAGACGCTCGAAGGGGGGCGAGGCGCACGCAACCCGCGCATTTTTCGTCCTCCGCGATAAGGTACGAGCAAGCCAGAGCGGTAAGCAATGGGGACGGCCTGTCGCATAGCCTCCGTCTTGCCCAGACTCGTACCGTATGAATAGCGAATGGAACGCCCGGATCATTTTGTTATGACGATCATATCCTGCCGAACGCGGAGGCGGACGGCAGCCACTATTGCCCGCGTGCACTCGCCGAGCGCCTTGATTGCGTCGGTGCTGAGCCTGCTGTTGCTTGCCGCTGTCCCGGCGCATTCCCAGCAATCGCCAACACTTGATACAGATCCTGCCGCCGCCGCAGGCCAGATCGCCGACTTTTTCAGCAAGGTTGGTGACGAAATCTACGAGGACTGCATATTCGAGCTTTCGCCCGAACAGATCGAAGTGCAGCAGGCTCTCATTCGCGCCTATATCGCAAAGGGCGCAAGCAGCATCGTTGCACGGCGGCTTGCCGTGCAGCAAATCCATCCGCCCAAACTCTCCGATAGATGCGAGCAGATTCGCCGCCTTCCGAAGACCATCCCTCCTGATGCTCTTTCTCCGCCGCCCAGCACGAAGAAACCGCAGATCGCGGCGATACCCAGAATTCCGGTTCCGAAATCCAGTCCCCACGTCAATCTTGCGAGCAAGAAAGTTTTACCCCAGTGGGACTGCGCACCGGGCGTCGACTACGTAACCATCCAGCACAAAGGCTTCCCGAGAAAGCTGACCGGCGGCGAAATCTGCAATCCGTTCGAGGACGTGGTGCACGAGATCCCGCCGAGCTCGCAAACGTTCCGTCTCGGCTACACGATCAGCACCGGCCGTCTCTTCATCGTTTCGGACAACCCGCAACTTCACGGCAAGACAATTGCCTGGGCTATCTCGGGGAGAGAAGTCTGCAGAAACAATCCTGATCCAGACTGTTTGGCAGCGCGAGCCGTCGGCCCCTTACCTCCGGGAGAATACGCTTTTTCAGGCGACAAAGCCCACCGAGTCACCTGGGGGCCAACGATCAAACGCAACGTTGTAGGCGTCTATTTGAAGAAGCTGTGGGATAGGAACCGGTTCAGCCCCCAACAAACCGCTGCCATCCTGGCGCGCGGAAACATCGCCATTCACGAGCGCCTGAAGGGTGAAATGTCCGAGGCCTGCCTCGGCCTCGAACCGAAGGGATGGGCCTATGTCGCGTCATTGATAAAAGACGGACGGGCCACCGGCCTCGACGTCTACATCGACGAGCCCTATCCGCAGGTCGCCGAAAATCCGCCGATCGTGGTGGCCTCGTCATTCTCTCTGACATCGCTGTTCAAATAGACGCCGCCTCTCGACCGGCGCCCACCTGCGATTGCGTGCCCGTCACATGCGGACGCGCTTCTTTTCCGGATCGTAGAACGGGAACGGCACCGTCGTCGCCGCAAGGCGCTTTTGCATCCCGTCGAGGCGTCCGATTTCCAAGGCGGCGCCGATAGCGGAATGGACGACATCGACACGCGCCAACGCTAGCGTTTTCTTCAATAACGGCGAGCGCATCGCACTTGTAACCGTGCCGACCTGGGCCCGCCCGACGAACACCGGATCTCCATGCGACGGCCTTTCATTGCCCGCCACCTCAAGCCCGATAAGCTTCCGCAACGGATTGGCACGGCGTTTCTCGAGCGCGGCTTTGCCGATGTAGTCCTCTTCCTTCTTTTGCGGCACTGTAAAGCTGATGCCGGCTTCGAAAGGATCGGTCGTGGAATCGAAGTCGTGCCCGCCAAAAACCAGGCCAGCTTCGATCCTGACCATGTCGAGAGCATCGAACCCGAACGGCTTGAGACCCAGCGGGGTTCCCGCGGCCATGATCGCATCCCAGACGGCCGGGGCGTTGCTCGGATGGCAGAAAACCTCGAAGCCAAGCTCGCCGGTATAGCCCGTACGCGACACCAGCACCGGAATGCCCGACACGCCGCCGATACGTCCAATCGTGAATCTGAATAGGCCCAGCTCCTTTATTGTCGGGCGGCCCGGCGGCGTTTCAATCACGCTCGAAAGAATTTCGCGCGACAACGGTCCCTGCACCGCGACGTTGTGAATCTCTGACGTCGCAGTCTTCAGGTTCACGTTGTAGTTCGACTTCGCAGCCTGCTCTTTCAGCCAGATCAGGCTGGCATCGTCGCCGCCAATCCAGCGGAAGTTATTTTCAGCCAGACGGAAAAGCGTACCGTCATCGACCATGCCGCCGTGTTCGTAGCACATGGTCGTATAGAAGATTTGCCCGACGGACAGCTTGCGAACATCACGGGTCACGATGCCTTGTAGAAACTGCTCGGAGTCGGGCCCCATGACTTCCAGCTTGCGAAGTGGCGACAGGTCCATGATGACCGCACGCTCGCGACACGCCCAATACTCATCGATAGCGCCGCCGTTTGCGAAGCAATGGGGAACCCAGAAGCCGCGATAGTCACCGAAGTTGCGAGTGAGCTGCGACGTGCGAGGGTGAAATCCCGATTCCCGGGTTAATTGCAGCGGAGCGTCAGGTTGCATCCGATATCCTATCGAGCGTTTGAACATGGTGTCGGCGGCATAGACCCGCACTTGAATCTCCGTGAGATGCCATCCATTCGAGGCATCTATGTCGGATGGGCACGAGGAGGCCGCACATACGAGATCGGTGAGAGCGCGCATGACGACGTAATCGCCAGGGCGCGACCACGGTTCGTCGGACCATATGTTGTTGTGACAGTCGACGTTCGTATTGTAGAAGAAATTGATTGCCGGCCATCCGGTATGGCTCGGAATCGGATAGTCGCGCAGCACGTTGTTGAAGTTTTCCGTGCAGTTGGGGTGACCGAAATATCCCATGTCTTCGTAGTAGCGGCTGGTGCACGCCAGATTAAATGTATCGTGGCGGCCAACGGTATCCTGCACGATCTCGACGAGCGGATTGCGATCCGCATCAAAAAATTTCGAATAGATGCCGGGACGCGGATACGCTGACCCGTTCAACGTTCGCGTCGTCGTCGCGTCGAGGCCCGAGCCCACTCCGTTATCGAGCGCCTTGCGGCTGAAGGCCAAAAAATCGGAGCACTGCCGGCCTTGCACATCGATGATCTGGATGTATTCGCCTGCGCGAACCTCAAAACTCTCCGCGCTCGCGACGTTCACGCGAATATCCAGCCGCGGCTCAGCGAGCGGCTCGGGCAACGAGGCCCTGCCTCTAAAGCGGGGATTGGCCCGAGTAATGAAAATCAGAGTATCCGTCGCCGGATTCTGATCCCAGACGACCATAGGCTCAGCTGGCGCGCCGAACACGGCAAACACCGGCTTTTCTGCGTGCAGGGCAACAATATCTCCCGGCACGGAATCCGACGTGAAGACTCTCGATGCCTTGGCATTCCCCAAATCAAAACCGCGCCGGAACAATCCGAAGCGGACGCGAGCTGCATCTTCGCTATCGGAATTCAGGATATTTTGTATTCCGGTTACGCTGCCCTGGCCCTTCAAGCCTAGAGCAGCCAAATCGCTGCGCCCGTTCGGCGCAAAAACGGCAACGTCTACGGATTGGCCGCCTTCCAGCGGGCTGAGTTCGAGGCGGTCTCCTGCCTCCAACTCGAACGCCGCCGTGCCGCCGCCCTTCAGCACGTAACGCTCGACGCCTGAATCCAGCGCCGTTCGTTCCGGCACAAAGAACTTCGGTCGAGAAGGTGACGTCAAGGTGATATCGTTCATGACCGCCCATTCGTGCGAGAAGGAATTCGCTGACTGCAAATAATGCAGTCAGCGTTCGATTGCGTTTTCGTCGTTCGATTACTCAGCAGCCGCCTGCGTTTGAGGCTGATTGAGGAACGTCTCCAACGAGTCATCAAGCGCCTGGAGCCAGGGCGTATGATGGATTGGCGCTTGGGTGCCGGTCAAAATCGACCGATAGGACCGATCACGATACGTCAGGATATTCTCGGCCTTATGGTGCTCCCACTCCTTGAACGTCGCCGCAACCTTGTCGACGTCAAGCCGCGGATAGTCGGTGGGTGCCAATAGATCCCTGACGTACTCCGTCTGAAAATCGATCGCTTCGAATGCGTCCTGGACGGCTTCTTCGTCGGCAATCCACTTCGTGATGTCTTCCGCCATCTCACCCCGCGACGGCAGCTTTATGCGCCCGAGAATGACGTCGCGCGCATACCAAGCCTGCGCATCGAACATGTTGAAGGTGTAATATTGATCCTGCATGCCGATGTAGAGCACCTTGGGATTGTTCAGCCAGAACATGCCTTTGTAGATGTTCGGCGGATAAAGCCGGTTGCGCGATTTGAGGCGCAGCGAATCTTCCATGAACGGGAAGTGATTGGCATATCCCGTGCACAGAACGATCGCATCGAAGTCCTTCTTGTAACCGTTCTCGAAGAAGCACGTCTTGCCTTCGACACGCTCCAGCAATGGGACCTCTTCAAGCGTTTCCGGCCATTTGAATCCCATCGGTTTGGTGCGCCAGGAGAACGTCACCGATTTGGCGCCGTACTTGTAGCACTGAATGCCAATGTCTTCCGCCGAATAGCTCGATCCGATGCAGAGAACGTCCTTGCCAGCGAACTCATCCGCCGACCGGAAGTCATGCGAATGAAGCGTGCGGCCGAGGAATTTCGAGAGGCCGGGAAACTCGGGCGTGATCGGAGTCGAATAGTGTCCGCAAGAAACGAATACGTAGTCGAATTCCGAGGTCGTCACTTCGTCCGTCGGAAGGTCTTTGACCGCAACCGTAAACTTGCCCGTGTTGTCGTCGTAGGTGACCCATCGCACGGCCGAGTTGAGCTTGATGTAATCGGTGACACCGCTCTTCTCGATTCGCCCTTTGATATAATCATGAAGAACGGCACGCGGCGGATAGGATGGAATCGGCCGTCCGAAATGCTCTTCGAACGAATAGTCGGCGAACTCCAGGCACTCCTTCGGACCGTTCGACCAAAGATACCGGTACATGCTGCCATGAACCGGTTCGCCATACTGGTCGATACCGGTTCTCCAGGTATAATTCCAAAGGCCGCCATAGTCGCTCTGACGCTCATAGCAAACGAGCTCCGGAATTTCCGCACCCTTGCGGCGCGCGCTTTCGAATGCCCGAAGCACTGCAAGGCCGCTCGGCCCGGCTCCGATGATCGCAATCCGATCGGTCATTATCGTTTCCTCTCCAGTTCGCCGCACACGGACGGCTATCGTTGAAATTCCTGAACGGCTTCGATGCAGCGTCTAATCTTTCGGATGGGTCCGCAGACGGAGCGGATCGTAGAACGGCATCTTCACCACGACCGCCGGCCACTCGCCGTTGTCCTGAATGACAACCTGGGTGCCGAGCTTCGCGTACGCCGGTTCGATTTGCGCCATCGCGATCGACTTCATCAGATGGTTGCTGAAGGTCGTGCTGGTGACGGTGCCCACCTGCTTGCCGTTGACCGTGATTTTTGAAAGCGGCTCGATTGCCCTGTCGCTCGCAACTTCGAGCCCGGAAATAAAGGAGCGCTCCCTGCCCTTCTTGCTTTGCAGCGCCTTCTTGCCGATGAAATCCGGTTTGGAGAGATCGATGGTCCAGTCGGCCTTGACCTCCCAGGGCGTCGTATCGCCGTGGGTCATGTCGAAGGGAAAGAACAGCAAGCCACCTTCGACGCGAATGATATCGAGGCAAGACCACGAAACGGGAGTGACGCCCTTATCCTTGCCGGCTTCGAGAATTGAATCCCAAATGAAATGCGCGTCCTTTGCAGAGCAGAACACCTCATAGCCGCGTTCAGCCGAATATCCTCCCCGCGCCAGCCTGACCGGCTTGCCGAATAGCGTCGTCTTGGCATGACGGAAGTACGGAAGCTCGGAAAGCTTCAATGGCGTATGAGGAGCAAGAACCTCCAGCGCTACCGGCCCCTGCAACGACAGGATATGAACATCGTTGTCGCGCTGGAGCTTGACGTCATAGTTCTCGGCAACCGGCGCCGCCGCCTCCTCGAACGCGCCGCCGCCGTGAGAAATTCTGAATTCCTGCGGCCCATCCACGTAGACGATGACATCGTCGATCAGCGCGCCGTCGCTATTGACGATGTTCGAGATGTGAGAGTCGCCGGGCTCTGCCTTCGAGACATCCGAAGTCAAAAGATAGTTGAGAAAATCCAAGGCGCCAGGGCCAGATACGTTGACGATCTTCAACGCGGAAACGTCGAACAACCCAGCGCGGTTACGCACCGTCTCCGTCTCGACGTAGGGATTGGCCTTGTAATTCTGCGGAATTGGCATGTCGTTCCACTGCGTCGTGGAGAGATCGGCACCGAGCGCCTCATGGCGATCGTTGAGCACCGACTGACGAAGTTCCTTGTTGACGGTCATTTTCAATATCTCCGGAGGTTTTCAGTCGAGGGCATATAATTTCGGAAATGCTTCGCGCGGCCGCCGGAGCGACAATCGTCGCCGCGCCGGCGGAACCTGTGCGATCAAGAAGGAAGCTGGAAAAACCAATTCGAAATCAGAACGACTGCGAGGCCTGCCAGCAGCGTGATGTACGGAAGCACGCCAGCCTTGCGCCGCGAGAAGTCACCTGCCGTCAGGCCCAGATCCTGCAGCATGTGCGCCGGGAAGACGCCTTTGTCCTGAACGTAATGGCGGAAAATAAACACCGGCACGATCAGCGATGCCGTGAACAACCCCGCCCACAACGCGATCGGATTCCAAACCTTGGCGCCAGCGCCCATGAAACATGCGTTGACGAAGGCGAGGATCGTTCCAAGCGCAAGCAGCCACGTCGGTGCACGCCACGGACGCGGAACGTCGGCGTTGTCGATCCTGTGAATCCAACCCGAGTTGAGGTTCAGGAAGTTGAAGATGATGTATCCGACATTGGACACCGCGAGAATGAAGAAGAAGCTCGTTGCGTCGGCGCAGGCAATCGCGAGCACTGCCAGGTTGACGACGAGGTCCGTCCACATCGCATGCGTCGGAGCACCGTGAGAATTGACATAGCTCAGGTAGCGCGGCAGCCAACCGTCACGAGAGCCCTGATAGAGCGTACGCGACGAACCTGCCATTGCCGTCATCAGGCACAACATCAGAGCCAGGATCATCATCATCACGAGGAGACTCGTAATGAAGCCGGTGTGACCGACCATTTGCGCCATTGCGGCCGCGACGCCAGACCCATCGACGATCGACGGCTCCAGCATACCCTGGAGACCCAGAACGCCCTGGAAGGTGAAGGGCACGAGAATGAACAGCGCCAGGCAGAGCAACCCTGAGTAAAAGATCGCCTTGAACGTGTCGCGGCCCGGATCGCGAAATTCGCTGGTGTAGCAAACGGCTGTTTCGAAGCCGTACGTCGACCAGGCGGCGATGAACATCGCGCCGAGGATAAGCGTCCATCCTCCCACATCCCACGATCCAAGCTCAGGTGCGTAGGCAGCCTTCAGCGGCTCTATGGGCGTAAAGTTGGACCAATCGATCTGCCCTGTGAGAATAGGCACGACGCCGACGATGAACATCGGGATGATGACCGCGAGGCCCATATATTTCTGCACGCTCGCCGTTCCCAGAATACCGCGATGCTGGATAGCGAACGTTATGAGCATCAGCACGGCGCCGACGAAGAACGCTGCGTTGAAGGAAAACGCCACGGGCCCCAGCGTTCCGTGAAACAAGGACCAATTACGAATAGACGGCGTCAACGCTGCGATCGCATCGGATGACAACAGCGCGGCGATCGCATCGCTCGCCGCCTTCCCGTGGTTTGCAGCAAGCCACGCGGCAACACGCGATGAATCGGCGGGAATCGACCCGGCATGCGCATGCACCCAAGCAAGGACTTGCGGCGCATCGGCAGGCGGAATCGGCGCCAGGGAATTCAGGATATAGGCCGCCGCGATCGAACAACCGAGAGAAAGCACCGGCGTCCAGGCAAACCAATTGCACCAGACGGAAAGCGGAGCAACGAACTTGGCATAACGAACCCAGGCAGCCGCACCGTAGATCGATGCTCCGCCCGCTTTATTTGGAAACAGTCCGGCGATTTCAGCGTACGTGAATGACTGGATGAAGCCCATGATCATGGACACGGTCCAAACCAGCAAAGCGACCTTGCCGGCGACGCCCGCGATTCCACCAATCGAAAACAACACAAGAGCGGGAACTCCGCTCGCCACCCAAAACGCGCCTTTCCAATCGATTGCCCTGACCAATTCGCTGGATTGAGAAGCTTGAAGCGCCTCATCCGTTGCAAGCACACCCGTTCCCGTTGCCATGAACTCGCTCCCGACCGTTGACCGCAGAATTTTTTCTCGTTCTCACGTCGTCGCCGATGCTCGATCCCCCGCCGCGCAGACTGTGGCGTGAGACTTCAGATCGGCTCACTCAGCAATAAAACCGAATTTGAACCACTATGAACCAATTTCAACCTGTTTGATCCATATGCGGCATAATAGGTACCGCGACAAAGCTGACAAGGCAAAAAAAGCGGCAATTATTTTGCGGCGCCGTTGTTCGCTATCGGCGATATTCGCTAGTTCTATGAGAACAAGGCGTGTTTTTCCTTTCTCGCATGTGCGAACCAACCCAGTGGTTTTATTGGTTATATTTGGTTGCAATCGCACAGCGCCGAACGTATTATTGCGGTTCGAAAACGCATGACTTCCCGAAAACACAGGCCAAACGGATGTCGGATTGGACGCAATTGACGATCGCCGGATTTCGACACCTGTCGAACGCAGAGTACGAACAAGCTGCGTTCTGCTGGCTTCGCGCTGTCGATTTTTTCGCAGATTCGCGTGACGACGATCCCCGGTCTGCCACGACACATAACAACGCCGGCGTTGCATACGGCTTCCTGGGCCGGGATAGCCATGTTCAGGCCGAGTTCGATATCGCAGAACGAAAATGGGCCCACACGCTCACGACGATCGCGTCACTCGATGTTCCCATAACAAGCGGCAGTTCATCGTTCCATTTTCATCTGGTATCGGCGAGCCCCGACGCGTTTGCGGATATTCATCGGCGGAAATACGACGCACGCTGCCGAACATCCGTTGCGATTGCGCGATTCAACATCCTGGTCGCAGACGCAAAGCGCTTCCCGACGCAAAACATAAGAATCCAAGCGCAAAAACTTGAATCCCTGACGACGGATACTTACGGACAAAACTCACCCGAATCCCGGCTCTTGTCTGCGATCTCGAAAAAATCCGGATCTGCCGCTTCATCTCTCTACAGAGACAAGATTGCTCGCGTCGAACGCAAGCTCGGCCAGAGCCCAAATCGGGATAACGACCGCTGCTTCAACATTGAAATTGCAGCCGAGCTTATGGCGATTTTTCCAACCCGCGACCTTTTGAAGATCGTAAGCGACGGCATCGAAGCGTCGTCGTTCTCCATATCGACCGAGGGTTAAGGCAGATGCTCGAGCAATTCGATATTGACGTGCCGCCTTGGACAGATGACGTATCCAAGCACCCGTTCGTAACGGCGCGCGTCAAAGATGTGGCGACGATATTGTTCCAACGTGTGGCGAAGGGCGAATATCCATTCGGCACCCGCCTTCCTGCAGAGCGCGATCTCGCCGAGGAATTCGGAGAAACACGCGCAACCATTCGGCAGGTTTTGGAATTCTTGGCCGCCTACGATGTCATTAGCCGCAGGGCGGGAAGCGGCACCTTCGCCGCTTATCAGCGCCCCGCATCTTCTCGGCGTGCCAGCGTCCCTTTCACCGGTGTTCTCGACACACATGCGTTGGCTGAGACGGCTTCGCCATTCGCCATGAACGTCGCAAGTTCAATTCTCGAGCCAGAGATGGTCCGCCTGGCGACGATTTATATGTCGGCGCGAGACCTGAACGAATTGGGCGAGCAAATCGCGAAGCTCGAACATATCGTCACGGAGGCGGATCTGTTCGCCACGCTCGAAGAAGAATTCATGATGACGATCGCGCGCGGCACCCACAATTCGCTGATCGTCGCGATGTACACCATCCTGCATGAAGTTCGCCAGCAGCCGCAATGGGCCGCCAGCCGGCGCCAAGGACTGACGCCTGCAAAGATCAAAAGCACGCAGCGCCTGCTTCGATCGCTGCACGATGCGATCGCGCGCCGCAATATAGAAACCGCCGTCGAGCTGATCAGATTGCATGTCTCGAACATGCAGGAAGATATGATCTACGAGTCATAACGCCTCACCTGCGATCACGATGAAGCGGCCATCTGCTGGCGCTGGTCCCACATCAATTCGAGTGATCGCATGTGCTTGATGAGCGTGGCGCTGTGCTTCGACCACCAGTCGGTTACAGAGCAGAAATCCTGTATGCGTGCCTTCCCGTCGACGATCGAGACGACCGGCCAATCACCGACAAGGGCGTTATCGATTCCAAAGAGGTCCTTGCCCCACCATCGCGCTTCGCCGAAGGCATGATGTCCGACGCCGCCAAGTTTCATCGCGGCCAGAACCGAAAACGGCTCAAAGCTGCGAGCCAGCTGCACGGCCGACTTCCAGAGTTCGAGCGTCGAAGCATATTCCCAGGACACGGCGCTCCACGTTCCCGGAAAGCGCCTGCAAAATTCCGAATAGAAGGCACCAGGATCTTCGAAATTTACCCGCGGATCGTCGAGACGCGGGTCGTCGAAATCCGGGAACTGAAATACGAAGCCTTCCATGAACTCCGCACTCGTCCTTTGGATCAGCTCACTGTAATTATCGCACGTGCACGAGAGCAGCGAACCCTTGAACCCCCGCCGATGCGCTGCGGTCGTAAGCGCATGAACGAACGGCTCGTACGCGGTATCCCAACAAAGAACATCCGGCTCCCGGCGCATCAATTGCGCGACGATCGCATCGAAGTCCGTCGTGCTTGGATCAAACAGCTCCTCGGCGACAAGATCTATGCCCGCCACTTCGAACGCGGCGCGGTACGTTGCGATCGATGGCAACCCCAGCAAATCCTTCTGGGCGCACATTGCAGCGGTCTTGATCTCCGGACGATGATCCTTCAGCCAACTCACACCAGTCACGTTGTAGATCGGATGCACTTCGCTCGGAGCTACCAGCGTCGGCGTATCCGGAGAAAGGTCGCTGGGGAGCAGCGTCGCGACCAGCATGCGGTGTTGATTGATGATGCTGCGGACACCGTCCGAGAGATCGTCACCGCCAATCATAAGGATGAGTTTGACGCCGGCCGAAAGGATGAGCTCCTTGGCTCCCTTGAGCGCCAGCTCCGGCCGGTACATCGTATCGTAGGGCACGAGTTCGAGCATGTATCGGCGACCGCCAACTCTCAGCCCGCCGGCCGCGTTCACGCGCTCGACCCAAATCTTGCTTCCATTGAGTCCCGGCACGGCCCACGCCTTCAGCGGCCCCGTCAAGGGCGCCAGGAATCCGATTTTCAGAACGGTGTCCGACTCGAGCCCAAAACTTCGCATCGCGACAGAAAGGGCCGACCCGACAGAACTTCTTCGCCTAACCATTGCTGCTCGTTATGAGACGCCGCCATCGTCGTCGAGCGGTCGTAAATGTCTTTGATTCAAGATGACATGATAATAGCGCGGCCGGCAGTCTCAAACGGCGCTGCGGCCTCCGCCATTTCGCCGCTGCACCAAGATCCATGTGATTGGAAGGTATTGATTCTACTACCGGCATCCTTGCTGCTTGACAACATTGCTCGGAAGCGCGCCCGTCCATGCACCTCCAAATCGCGCTTGGGCCCCCCAACCAATCTCAGCCGGTAGAGCCATCCGCCATCTCATAGGCCGCAACCCACCGCGGCTCGCGCCCGTAACTGTCATGAATTTAGCGGGCTCCTTGATTTGGACATAGCTTTCACATGAACTGATTGCATCCAGGGGAGCACGGG
>JAICLG010000301.1 GCA_025927515.1 Hyphomicrobium sp. | reverse complement strand
TCCCAAATTCCCTCATCCGGATCTTGCCAGATGGATTCGAGGTGTTCGAGCAGCTTGACCTGCAGCGCCCAAGCCGTCTTATCGCCGCCCAATCCTCCGCAGCGCGCGAGATGCAGCGCATCCATGATCTCGCCATAGATGTCGAGTTGGAGCTGACTGGAAGCGGCATTTCCGATGCGTACGGGCCGGGCGCCTTCATAGCCTTTCAGCCACGGAACGTTCCACTCATCGAGGCGTCGCGTTCCGGTAATGCCGTACATGATTTGCATCTGCGACGGCGATCCGGCGATCGCGCGCAATAGCCAGTCGCGCCATTTGCCTGCCTCATCGAAATAGCCGCTATTCATCAGCGCCAACAAGGTGAAGGTGGCGTCCCTTAGCCAGCAGTAGCGATAGTCCCAGTTTCGCGAACCGCCGAGTTCTTCGGGTAGCGATGTGGTGGGAGCCGCGACGATGCCGCCGGTGGGCGCGTAGGTCAGAGCCTTCAACACCATCAGCGAACGGCGCACGGCGCCCGCATATTTTCCGCTTTCCTTGGCGCGCCCCGACCAATCTTTCCAAAACGAAATTGTGTCTTTGAGCGCGGCCTGCCAATCGATGGGCGCGGGAGGATCGCGATACGACGCCCCATAGCTAAGAACGAACGGCACTGTTTGTCCTTCGTCCACGGTGAACTCTGCGACAGTTTTGAGATTCTCGCCTCGAAGTGGCGCCGGTGTCCGAAGAACGAGCATATCGGGCCCAGCAATAGCGCGCAGCGTTCCGTCAGCGAGCCGAGTCACCCATGGCACAAGAGAACCGTAGTCAAGGCGTACGACGAATTCGACGTGCATTGCGACCCGCCCTCGGACGCCTTTCACGAGACGGACGAGATCAGACGCAACGCCACGTTGGGGCATGAAGTCGACGAGCGTGACCGTCCCATCCTCAGTATCGAAGGTCGTCTCCAGGATGAGAGTATCGTCGAGGTAACGGCGCGTTATGCGGGTTGGCTCGGCGCACGGCGCGATCAGCCAGCGCCCATTATCGGCGCTTCCGAGCAGCGCCGCGAAGCACGCGCGACTGTCAAACCGCGGCCAGCACAACCAGTCGACAGAGCCGTTTCGGCCTATCAAAGCGGCCGTTCCACAATCGCCGATGATCGCGTAGTCCTCGATCCGCACGGCTAAGTCCTGTTGAATGGGAGCTAAACGTACGGCAGTCGTTTTTGTGGACCTCGACCCGCAGTGCGGCGCTTACGGGCAAGAGCGAGAACGAAAAGCGCGGTTCCGGCAGCAATGAGATATGGTTTGAAAATCGAGGCCGTCAGCGCCGGACAGGACTCCGTCGCTTGCTGATCAAATCGGCCATGGGCTCCGTACGGCCCTTGCACCGGTTGGAACAGGTTATCTTTCCTGTTCGGCGACGAATGTTCGGTCGAGAGCTGAGACTTGTAACCCGCACGCGCGAGATAATCGTCAAGCAGACCGGGGCTTAATTTATTGAGCAGGATCGCCGCGATCGTCGAGCGACCGACCCAGACTTCGCGCCGGCGCGCGCCCGCCGCAAATACGATGGCGCGTGCGGCGACTTCAGGCTGAAAAATCGGCGGGACGGGTTGCGGTCGTTCGGGCAACTTGTTGCGCCCCCAATCGAACTGAGGGGTGTTGAGCGCCGGCATCTGTACCATTGTCAGGTGCACGCGCGAACGTTTGTGAATGAGTTCGGATCGTAACGCATCGGTGAAGCCGCGAATGGCAAACTTCGCGCCACAATAGGGCGCTTGCAGAGGAATCGCTCGATAGGCGAGGGCCGATCCGACTTGAACGATGGTCCCCCTGTTGCGCGGTTCCATGCGTTTGAGCGCCGCCATCGTCCCATGCACGTAGCCCAGATAGGTGACTTCCGTTGCGCGCCGGTATTCGTCCGGTTCAATCTGTGCGAAAGGCGCGTACACGGTCGTCATCGCGTTGTTGACCCATACGTCGATCGGACCGAGTTTGCTTTCAATCTCCTCGGCGGCCGCATCGACCGCAGCCGCGTCTGCTACGTCCGCCGACACTGCGACGGCTGCAACCCCCGCTGCTTTGGCTTCGCGCACGGCGGACTCAAGACGCTCCTTGCCGCGCGCAATTAACCCGAGAGACGCGCCGCGTTTGGCGAAAGCTTGCGCCGTGGCTCGTCCGACCCCCGCACTTGCTCCCGTAATTACGACGACCATTCCATGCTCTTAACGTTGGTAGGTTTGTATTTGATGGGTGCGGCGCGTTTGATGACTTGAAGCTTCGACGCGCGCCTGAAACGATTACTGATTTCGGGTGGGTTTTGTTCCAGATGATTCCGCGCAGTGGAGTGCCGGCGGGCCGCGCCAATGATGGACGCAACGTAATCTTCGCTGTTGAACATGAGCCGGAGCCGGATTCGACATCGTTTGATGAGAGCGTCCTTCGGGCATCCCATTCTCATTTCTGACACCGGTCTTACGCAGCAGCGCGCAATAACGTGCACTGCATAATTTTTACGCCGACGCCCCCGAATGTTGCTGAATGTTTGGACTTGCGAAGCGCGAGTCCTGGTCGCTAGCTGTGAGCGATCGACTTGAGTTGATTGGATAAGTCTCGAGTCACCTAAGCGGCACGATTTCTGCTCTTAGGGTTTCTCTGCGTCCAATGAGGGGTCGCTATCGTTGCGGGCACGAACAGCTTGGCTGCAGTTTCTTCTCCGCGATGACCGGGAGCAATTGATGCGCACACGGGAACGTTCCGTTTTCACGTTATCGACCTGCGAGGGGCGAGCACTTTGGATATCCACCGTCGCGTTCACTGCCTGTTTTGCGGTCTGGACGATTTTCGCGATCATCGGAATTCGCATCAAGGCGCAGCTCGGCTTGACCGAAGCCGAATTCGGCCTGCTCGTAGGATCGCCTATTCTGACGGGATCGCTGGCGCGCATCGTCTTCGGCGTCTGGACGGATCGCTTTGGCGGCCGGGCCGTATTCACGTTGAACATGCTGGCAGCGAGTATCGCGACGGCGCTTCTGGTCTTTGCTCAAACCTATCTGCAAATGCTCGTCGCGGCTCTCGGAGTGGGTTTAGCCGGCGGCTCGTTCGCGATCGGAATTGCTTACGTCTCGCGCTTCTTTCCATCGGGACAGCAAGGCACCGCGCTCGGAATTTTCGGTGCCGGAAATATCGGTGCAGCGGTGACGAAGTTCCTTGCTCCGTTCGCGCTCGTCGCCTGGGGTTGGCACGCTGTCGCCCTGATCTGGGCCGCTGCCCTGGCCGTCATCGCGCTGGTATTCTGGTTTACGACCGATGATGAGCCCGCACTCGTTGAGCGACGCCGGACAGGAGCGGCGTCCACAGCGTACGCGCTGAAACTTGCGCCCTTGAGAGACATTCGAGTCTGGCGTTTTGCATCTTACTACTTCTTCGCGTTCGGTGGCTTCGTCGCACTTGCGCTTTGGCTGCCTCGCTACCTGATTGGCGTCTATGGGTTGAGCATCGAAACCGCGGGCAAGGTTGCCGACGCGTACTCCATTCCGGCAAGCATCTTTCGTGCCTATGGCGGAGTCTTATCGGATCGTATAGGTGCGCGCGCCGTCATGTATTGGTGCTTCGCTGTTTCCGCGATCGCGACTCTCGCCT